>JAHEZB010000428.1 GCA_023251285.1 Chitinophagaceae bacterium
GGTGGAAGAGATGAAGATGAAGATCATACAGGCTTTGCGCATTTATTTGAACACCTGATGTTTGGCGGAAGCCTTCATATTGAATCATATGATGAACCACTGCAGATGGCCGGTGGCGAAAACAATGCTTACACCACCAATGACCTCACCAATTATTATTGCCAGTTGCCGGCAGAAAATATTGAAACCGCTTTCTGGCTTGAAAGCGATCGGATGTGCTCACTTGCCTTCAATGAAAATTCACTTGAAGTGCAAAGAAAAGTAGTGAGCGAAGAATTTAAAGAGCAATACATCAATAAACCGTACGGCGATGTATGGCACAAACTTCGCGAACTTGCGTATAAGGTGCATCCTTATAAATGGATGACGATCGGGCAGGATCTGAGCCATATTGTAAATGCAAAGCTTCAGGATGTAAAAGATTTCTTTTATAAACATTATACGCCTTCGAACGCGATACTTACGGTTGCCGGTAATGTTACTGTTGAACAGGTAAAAGCGCTTGCCGAAAAATGGTTTGGCGATATTCCTGCCGGAAGAAAATATGTGCGTAAAATAAAGCCTGAACCGCAGCAGAAAGAACCACGCATGATGGAAGTAGCAGAAAGCGTACCGCTGAATGCGCTTTATAAATGCTGGCATATCGGTTCACGGCTTGAAAAACGATATTATGTAGATGAAGTAATTACAGAAATTCTGGGTGGCGGAGCCTCTTCCAGGTTGTTTCAAAGCCTGGTAAAGGAACAGCAATTATTCAGCAGCATCGATTGCTCACATACCGGCAGCATTGATCCCGGCCTGCTTTGTATTGATGGCAAATTGGTGAAAGGCGTAACACTAGAGGAAGCAGAAAATGCAGTGATCGCGGAATTAGAAAAAATTAAAACCGAACTGATCAGTGAAGCAGAACTTCAAAAAATTAAAAACAAAACAGAGAGCATGCTCGCTTTTGAAGACATCAGTTTGATGAATCGTGCGAACAGCCTTGCCAATTATGAACTTCTGGGCGATGCAAACCTCATGAATACCGAATTGGAAAGTTACCGGGCAGTAACCAGGGAAGACATCCGCGAAGAATGCCGTAAAGTTTTTGTTGAAGGTAATTGCAGCACGCTTTATTACCGATCTACCGTTAAAGGAACTTTCCCATCTGCAGAAACAGAAAATGAAGAAGCAGCAGAAGCAGAAAGTGATTTTGATTTAAATGTTTTATAAAAAAATTAAATGCCCAACAGAACAATAGCGCCGCCGATAAAAGATGCCATCAATTTTGACATTATTCTAAAACCCTGCACCCGATTTTCCCTTTCAAATGGGGTCCCGGTTTATTACATAAATGATGGCGCCGAAGAAGTAGCCATGATCGATTTCGTGTTTGATGCCGGCAATAATTATGAGAAAAAAAGCGCCATTGCTGCTGCTGTCAATCACCTGTTAAAAAACGGAACCAGGAATAAAACGGCATTTGAAATAACAGAGGGCTTTGAATATTACGGCGCTTATGTGAGCCGCAAAAGTTTTAATGAAACAGCCTCTATTACCTTGCACTGCCTTTCAAAACATTTGAAAGAATTGCTTCCGCAAATCAGGGAACTGATCACCGAGGCGATATTTCCGGAAAATGAACTGGAAATTTTTAAACAAAACAATATTCAACGGCTGGCGGTCAATTTACAAAAAGTGGATTTTGTAGCAAACAGGCTGATCGATCAATATTTGTACGGCGCTGAACATCCTTACGGTCGCGTAAGCAGCAAACAGGATATTCAAGCAATAAGACGAGAAGAACTGGTTGATTTTTACCAGGAATATTACGTCAGAGCTAAATGCCACATTTTTGCCGCCGGCAAGTTGCCTTCAGATTTTGAGCAGCAATTAGAAAATCATTTTGGTGATCTAACACTGAATGAGAATATCCCTGCTGTTTCATTTCCCCGCCGGTTGGCAGAAGAAAGGAAACATTTCCTTGAAATCGATCCAAATGGTGTGCAGGCAGCGATTCGAATTGGCCGCCCGTTTCCAAACCGCCAACATCCGGATTTTAAAAAAGCGGTTGTGCTGAACGTTTTGTTTGGGGGATATTTTGGCTCCCGGCTGATGGCGAATATCCGCGAAGACAAAGGCTACACGTATGGAATACACAGCTATCTTGAAAATCACATCGAGGAAAGCTCCTGGGTAGTGAGCACCGAAGCCGGTAAAGAAGTGTGTGACGACACAATAACAGAAGTGTTTAAAGAAATGCAGAAACTAAGAGAGGTTCCCGTAAATGCGGAAGAACTTTTATTGGTAAAAAACTATATGATGGGCCTGAACCTGGGCTATATTGACGGGCCTTTTCAAATCATTTCCCGGTGGAAAAGCCTGATCCTTAATGACCTCGATGAAAATTATTTTTATGATTCTATCCGCGTAATCAAAGAGATTTCTGCTGCAGATCTGCAGGGTTTGTCGAACAAATATTTGGTGCCGGAAGATTTTTTTGAATTGGTTGTAATATAATAAAGATCCGGTCGGTGAAGAACTAACCGGGGGAGAAAAAAATTGATCGTATGAGATTTATAATCAGGCTTCTTATTACAGCTGTTGTGGCCTATGGATTATCCATGATCTTAAAGCCGCACATTGTGATCGATTCTTATGGAACGGCAGTAATATTTGTATTGGTTTTAGGTATTTTAAATGCCATTATTAAACCGCTTCTTATTATTCTCACTTTACCTATTACGATTATTACATTAGGGTTATTTCTTTTAGTCATTAATGTTCTGATGGTGCTTCTTGCCGGCAAATTTGTGCCGGGAATTCACATTGACGGGTTTTTATGGGCGTTCATCTTCGGAATATTGCTATCTTTTATTTCATCTACTTTTAGCAATTTCAGAAGCAATGAAGGATAAGAATCTTCCCTGCCGCTGTTATGGAAAAGAGAAATAAGGGATATTTGTTCGTTTGTTGTAACAGCACCCTTTATTAAGAATCCAAGAAACATACATAGAAATACCGTAGTTTTTGTATGTTCATTTCGTGGAGTTTTAGGAAGTTTATTTCAAGACTGGTAAAATAATTTTTGAAGGATGTTCGCCATCATGATAAATGCGAATGTTTGATTTCTGAAAATTACTGTCATTGGCTTTATATATGTCCATAAACTGTTGTGGATTGCGGTCAGCCAATGGGAACCAACTGCTTTGAATTTGAATCATGATGCGATGGCCTTTTAAAAAGGTATGAGCCACATCCGGTAATTCCCATTTTACTTCAGTGATTTTTCCAGGAACAAATGGCTCTGGTTTTGAAAAACTATTTCTGAATTTTCCGCGCATAATTTCTGCACGAACGAGCATTTGATAGCCGCCCATGGGATAATTCTTATCGTTTCCTTTTACATCTTCAGGATATTTAAAGTCATCCGGAAATACATCAATCAATTTTACCACAAAATCCGCATCGGTTGTAGAAATAGAAGTCAGCAGATCGGCAATCACC
>JAHEZB010000429.1 GCA_023251285.1 Chitinophagaceae bacterium
CATCATCAGTTTAACCAACAAGCAAGGCCAGGTTATATCATGGTCTTCTGCCGGTAAAATGGGATTTCGCGGTTCTAAAAAGAACACACCTTATGCTGCACAGATGGCGGCAGCAGATGCAGCAAAAGTAGCGTCAGATGCAGGTTTAAAACGCGTAGATGTTTTCGTAAAAGGGCCAGGCTCCGGCCGTGAAGGCGCTATCCGGTCTTTATCGCAATCAGGTATTGAAGTAGTAATGATCAAAGACATTACTCCTTTGCCACACAATGGTTGCAGACCTCCAAAAAAGAGAAGAGTTTAAAAAGGTTTGAAGTGTGATTTTTTTGATGTAGGATCTAAAGCAATTTCAACAATCACACATCATAAAATCAGACACTTTAATTTTATATATTTTAATAACCGGGTGCACCATTAATTTTCGATTTTTAATGATGATGCATCGACACTAAAAAATCAAATAAACAATTATGGCTCGTTACACAGGACCAAAAACCAAAATCTCCAGGATATTCGGAGAGCCAATTACAGGCAATGGAAAATGGTTGACAAAAAACAGCAACCCTCCGGGGATGCACGGAGCAGCACGCAAGCGCAAAAGCCTTGGTGAATACGCTCTTCAGCTTCGCGAAAAACAAAAAGCGAAATACACTTATGGCTTATTGGAAAAACAATTCCACAATACTTTTGACGAAGCCGCACGCCGCAAAGGTGTTACCGGTGAACAGTTGATCAAATTGCTGGAAGCACGTTTGGACAATACCGTTTTTCGCCTTGGAATCGCTCCCAGCCGCCAGGCCGCACGGCAATTAGTTTCTCACAAGCACATTACTGTAAACGGAGAAGTATTAAATATTCCTTCTTATTCTTTAAAACCAGGAGATGTAATCGGGCTTAAAGAAAAAGCAGCACACAATACTTCCATCACTTCAAATCTTCGTCCTAAAAATCCAAAATTCAATTGGCTCGAATGGAACGAAGCAGAAATGAAAGGTACTTTTATTGCCTATCCGGAAAGAGAAAGTGTTCCTGAAAATATTAAGGAATCACTGATCGTGGAATTGTACAGTAAATAATGATTGCTTGCAGTAAACTAATAAATAAACAAGTTTCCTAATTAAAACTCTTTATCTCCGCATGGAGTTAAGATAAAATCTAAAACAAAATAAAAAATGGCCATTTTAAATTTTGTAAAACCAGACAAAATTGTTCTTCAAAAAAGTACAGATTTCGAAGCGCAATTCGAATTCCGCCCATTAGAGCCGGGGTATGGTGTTACCATTGGTAATGCACTTCGCAGGGTATTACTTAATTCATTGGAAGGATATGCAATTGTTGGTATCAGCATTGCAGGGGCTGACCATGAATTTGCAACAATTAAAGGTATTACAGAAGATGTAACAGAAATTATTCTGAATCTAAAACAAGTTCGTTTCAAAAAGAAAACTGACCAGGATAGCGGTACTGAAAAAATAAGCTTATCCTTAAAAAATAAAACAGAATTTACTGCCGGGATGATTGGAGAAGCTTCTCCGCTTTTCCAGGTTATGAATCCGGATCTGCTGATTTGCACCATGGATCCTTCTGCAAAACTCGACATCGAAATTACCATTGCCAAGGGACGTGGATATGTACCTGCAGAAGAAAGCAAAGAAAGAAGCTCTCATTTTGGATATATTCCCATCGATGCGATCTATACGCCGATCAAAAATGTAAAATACACCATTGAAAATACGCGTGTAGAACAAAGAACTGACTTCGAAAAATTGGTGATGGACGTGGTTACAGACGGAACCATTCATCCTGAAGAAGCTGTAAAACAAGCATCACGCATTTTGATTCAGCACCTGATGATCATCACTGATGAAAATATCACTTTTGATAATAAAGAAGAAAAGAAAGAAGATCTTGTAGATGAACAAACTTTACAACTTCGCAAAGTATTGAAAACTCCATTGGAAGATTTGGATCTTTCTGTGAGAGCCTTCAATTGTTTAAAAGCCGCTAAAATTAATTCATTGAGCGAACTGGTTCAGTACGAACAGGAAGACCTGATGAAATTCAGAAATTTCGGTCAAAAATCACTGAGCGAAATCGAGCAGGTATTGAATGAAAGAGGCCTTGGCTTTGGATTAGATCTTAGCAAAATAAAATTAGACGAAGAATAAATCATTTCAAATTAATCCTGTAATTCCTGACACGGTACAGGATGTAAAAAAACAAAAGTCATGCGTCACGGAGACAAAATCAACAACTTAGGCAGAACGGCAAGCCATAGGAATGCCCTGCTTACGAATCTTGCCTGCCAATTATTTGAGCACAAAAAGATTGTAACTACATTGGCAAAAGCGAAAGCATTGCGCCCTTTTGTAGAACCTTTAATTACAAAATCTAAGGAAAATAGCACCCATCAGCGGCGCCAGGTATTTAGTCATTTGCAGGATAAATCAGCTGTAAAAGAATTATTCGACGTCATTAGTCCCAAAATTGCCGGACGTCCCGGTGGTTATACAAGGATCATCAAACTCGGAAAAAGAGTAGGGGATAATGCAGAACTGGCAATGATTGAATTAGTGGATTACAACGAAATTTATGGAAAAGGAATAGGTGAAAAAGAAGCAACAGGAGCAAGGAAAACCCGCAGAGCCGGACGCAGCAAAAAGACTGCAGAAGCTAAACCTGCACCAGAAGCACAGCTTCCTGAAGTAAGGCCCGAGGAACTTCCTGAAGTAAGGCCTGAAGAACTTCCGGTTCCCGCGAGCGATATAGCAGAAGCCGAAAAAGCGATCGCTCCTGGCGAAAAGCCTGAACAACCTGATTCTGATGTCAAGTCATAATATTAATTAGCCTGCTTCATCGCAGGCTTTTTTTTGATCATTATTTTCAGATGTCGCCGATGAAATAAATTTTAGGATTATTATTTGCATTCATTTTCTTTTCTTTGCAAAATTATATACATGTCTCATACACAATCTCCGAAACCGGCAATTTTAATTTTAGAAGATGGAAGCGTTTTTCACGGAAAAGCTTTCGGAAAGATAGGAACTACTACCGGTGAAATCTGTTTTAATACGGGAATGACCGGCTACCAGGAAGTCTTTACTGACCCAAGCTATTATGGACAAATCGTCATTATGAACAATGTTCATATTGGCAATTATGGAATTAATAAGGATGAAGTAGAAAGCGATTCTATTAAAGTAAAAGGAATAATCGGAAGAAGTCTGGAAGAACAATATTCGAGGTTTGCAGCCGATAACTCATTGCAGGATTATTTTGAAAAACAAAATATTGTTGCAATTGACGGGATAGATAGCCGCGCTTTAGTGATTCATATCCGGGAAGCAGGCGCCATGAATTGTATCATCTCTTCTGAAGATAAATCGGTAGAAGAACTGAAACAAATATTATCTGAAGTGCCTTCCATGGCAGGATTGGAACTTGCTTCTACTGTTTCAACAAAAGATAGTTATACCGCAGGTGATGAGAACA
>JAHEZB010000430.1 GCA_023251285.1 Chitinophagaceae bacterium
TCTTTGGGAGGTTTGTTAGCTGCGGAAATACTATTGAAAAAACCCACTCTTTTTAATAAATATATTATTGTAAGCCCCAGTATCTGGTGGGATAATGGCTCCATACTTAATCAGGATTCAGAAATATTGCAAAAGAGTTTCTCACAACAAACGCAAGTGTATATCGCTGTAGGAAAGGAAGGTCTTACTCCAACTGAGATCCCACGGGTAATGGAAGTGGATGCCAATTTATTAGCAGAAAAAATCAAGAATTCTAAAAGCAAAAGCGTGCAAGTATATTTTGATTATATGCCTGACGAAGACCATGCTACCATCATGCACCAGGCAGTTTATAATGCTTTAAAAATCTTCGGCAATTGAAGCAAATGCGTTAAGTAAACAAACAAATAAGTGAGTTTCTTATGCTGCAGGTTTCGTATTTTTTCCCTTTATTTTAAGTATGTAAAATCTAAAAACCTTTTGTATTTTGCTCCTGAAAATTTTATAAAATTCGTTGTATAAAATGGAAGAATAAAGGGCTGAAAAAATCTGATCAAATTTTCAGGTTGATCTGACTTTTTATAAAAATTTGACAACGAAAGAGAGAGAGATTTCGTTACACTTTAAACAATTTTTTGATGAAAATATTTTTAAGATTTGCCTTATCATTTCTTTGCTTTTCGGCATTCACTTTTTCTTTTGCACAAAATTTAAATCCTGATTTTGTAAAAGACAATTACAATAAAATAGATACAACGATCACGATGCGTGACGGAATAAAATTATATACCATTATTTATGTTCCAAAAGATCAATCGCAAAAATATCCTTTCCTGATTGAGCGTACCCCTTATTCCGCTGGACCTTACGGAGAAAATAATTATAAAAAACGGATTGGCCCGAATGAAGCGTTGATGCATGAAAAATATATTTTCGTTTACCAGGATGTGCGTGGCCGTTACATGAGCCAGGGACACAATAAAGAAGTAACACCTTACATTCCTAACAAAAAAAATAATCAAGACGTGGATGAAAGCAGTGACACTTATGATACAATGGATTGGTTATTAAAAAATATCCAAAACAATAATGGTCGTGCTGGTTTGTATGGAATTTCTTATCCGGGTTTTTATGCAACCGCAAGTTTGCCCGGCGCCCACCCTTCGATAAAAGCAGTAAGTCCGCAAGCGCCGGTTACGGATGAATTTATCGGTGATGATGCCAATCATAACGGAGCTTTTTTTCTATTGGATAATTTTATGTTTATGAATTATTATGGCAAAGAAAGAAATGGCCCAACTGAAGATTATGGAGGAACTATGTTTGACATAAACACAAATGATGTGTATCAGTTTTTTCTAAATCTTGGGCCAATAAAAAATACGCAGTCTGCAAGATATTTTAATCATCGCAGTTACATCTGGAATGAATATTTAGCGCACGATACGTATGATGATTACTGGCAAAAAAGAAATATTCGTCAGTATCTTAAAAATATCAAAATCCCTACACTTGTGGTTGGTGGCTGGTTTGATGCGGAAGATCTTTTTGGTTCATTACATACTTACCAGGCAATTGAAAAACAAAGTCCACAGAATAAAAATTATTTGGTAATGGGTCCCTGGACTCATGGAGCATGGGCAAGAAATGGCTGGAACCATTTTGGAACTTATGATTTTGGAAGTAATACCAGCCAATATTTCCAGGATAGTTTGCAAACCAAATTCTTCAATTATTTTTTGAAAGACAAAGGAAGCTGGAATACTTCTGAAGCAACTGTTTTTGAAACAGGAACCAATCAATGGCGGCATTTTAAACAATGGCCCCCACAGAATATTTCTGAAGTGAATTATTATTTTAATTCAAATAAAAAATTATCAACTGAAAACAATAATGCTGCAAATAGTTCAGATGAATATGCAAGTGATCCGGCGAATCCGGTTCCTTACACAGCAAAAGTTCAGGGAAGAAGAAATAATGAATACATGGTGGAAGATCAAAGCTTCGCTGCATCAAGAAATGATGTGTTGGTTTATGAATCACCGGTTTTGAATGAAGATATTACCATTGCCGGGCCCATTCTTGCTGACCTTTTTGCAAGTATTTCAACAACGGATGCAGACTTTATTGTAAAACTGATTGATGTAGTTCCGGCAAATGAAATCAATGAAGCGAATCCAACTAAACCGGCTTTCAGTGGTGAGTTTGAGCGTTTGGTTCGTGCAGAAGTGATGCGTGGAAAATTCAGAAATGATTACGTTCATCCTGAACCATTCGCTCCCGGGAAGATCAGTGAAGTAAAAATTCATTTGAATGATGTTTGCCACACTTTTAAAAAAGGCCATAAAATAATGGTCCAGGTGCAAAGCAGTTGGTTTCCTTTGGTTGACATGAATCCTCAAAAGTTTATGCGCATTCCGGATGCGAATGAAAATGATTTTCAAAAATCAACGATAAAAATTTATCAAGATAAAGATCATAATTCAAAAATTGTTCTTCCTGTTTTGAAATGATTATTTTAAAAGGAGCCAATGAAAATGTGATTTGGCTTTTCAGTAAAAGCACTAATAATCAAGAATTGTATTTTACCTTTCTGCTTTTAATTCTTAATTCTAAAAGCCAATTTATGAATACAGATCCTGTAATTGTTGAACGCATTCTTGATGCTCCGGCTAAAAAAGTTTGGGAAGCGCTTACTGATAATGATCAAATGCGCAAATGGTATTTTGACATTTCGTCTTTTAAACCACAACTGGGATTTGAATTTCAGTTTGGAGGCGGAAGTGAAGAACAAACTTATGTTCATTTGTGCAAAATAACAGAGATCGTTCCGGAAGAAAAATTAAAGTATTCCTGGCGTTATGCAAATTTTCCGGGCAATTCTTTGGTAACTTTTGAATTATTTTCCGAAGGTGATAAAACAAGAATTAAAGTAACGCATGAAGGGTTGGAAACATTTCCACAAGGGCGTGTTTTTTCAAAAGAAAGTTTTACAAGCGGCTGGAATCAGATCATTGGGAAGAACCTAAAAGATTTTGTAGAAAGATAGAAAAAGAATTTGCAGTATTTCTTTGTTTGTTGAAAGGACATTGTGCATTTCTGATTCTTCATTCACTATTTTACATTCACATTCACTAACCTTCGCACCATAAAAGTTTATTTCCGCCAACAATTTCCGAAATTGCGCCTAAAATTTTATTGAATGGCGTATAATAGTTACCGGCCCTCCCAGTCTTCCACTCCCGTTGTTTTGAATCTGATCATTATTAATGTGATTGTTTTTGTGGCTCAGTTGGTATTTAAAGATCTTACAAGTTATCTTGCTCTTTACTCTTATGATACCGGTCTTTTCAAGCCTTACCAGTTGGTAACGCACATGTTTGCACATTCTCCAAACAATTATTTTCATATTATTTTCAATATGTACGCATTGTGGCTTTTTGGCTCATCCTTGGAAAGATTATGGGGCGGAAAAAGATTTCTCATTTTTATTTTATATGTG
>JAHEZB010000431.1 GCA_023251285.1 Chitinophagaceae bacterium
TCCAGGTTTTCGGATAAAGTGTTGCAGAAAAAACTTGAACAGGACGGGATAGAAACCATATCAGCCGATTTACTCAATGAAGAAAGTTTGAAAAATCTTCCTGATGCACCTAATGTTATTTATCTCGCAGGCCATAAGTTTGGTTCTAAAGGCAATGAGCCGTTTACGTGGGCTATGAACGCCTATCTTCCGGGAAGAGTTGCGGAAAAATATAAATATTCAAATATCGTCGCCTTCTCCACCGGAAATGTTTATCCTTTAACTGAAGTAAATAGTGGCGGTTTATCTGAAGGACATCCGCCTTCTCCGGTCGGTGAATACGGGCAATCCTGCCTCGGCCGGGAACGTATATTTCAATATTTTTCTCAAAAAAATCAGACGCCGGTTTTGATTTACCGGTTGAATTACGCAATTGATTTTCATTATGGCGTATTACTGGATATCGCTAATGCTGTTTATGAAAAAAAAGAAATAGAGCTTCACACAGGACTTGCAAACGTGATCTGGCAGGGAGATGCGAACGAAATAGCGATTCGTGCACTATTACATTGCGAATCACCGGCTAAAATTCTGAATGTCACAGGCCCGGAGACTGTTTCTATAAAATGGCTTGCAGAGCAATTTGGAAGTGCTTTTGGTTTACAACCAAAATTTACCGGGGAACCACAGAATACCGCTTTCCTTAGCAACGCTTCAGAAGCCCATAAATTATTTGGTTATCCCAGTATTACTTTAAGGGAAATGATAGACATTACTGCGTATTGGATCAAAGAACGCGGAACCGTTTTTAACAAGGCAACTCATTTCCAGGAACGACAAGGAAAATATTAATCGTAAAAAATGGGAAAAAAGCATTTGTCTGACAAATTAAAAAGTCTATTAAAAGACGGAATTGTTATTCCGGCTCATCCACTTGCATTAAATGCACAGAGGAAAATTGATGAAGAAAAACAACGGCGGCTTACACGTTACTACATCGCATGTGGCGCCGGTGGAATTGCCATAGGTGTTCATACCACCCAGTTTGAAATACGCGATCCTGAAATAAACCTGTATGAAACCGTGCTACGGCTTGCCTCGGAAGAAATAGCAAGAGCAAATCTCGCCAGGCCTTTTTTAAAAGTAGCGGGCATTTGCGGCCCTACATCGCAGGCAATAAAAGAAGCGGAACTCGCTTTTAAATATGGGTACGACATGGGGCTTCTCAGTTTGGGCGGATTACAGGATTGGACAGAAGAACAAATATTAGAAAGAGTAAAAATAATTGCTGAAATCATCCCGGTATTTGGCTTCTATCTGCAACCTGCCGCAGGAGGCCGTATATTTAGTTATGATTTTTGCCGACAGTTTGCCGAAATAGAAAATGTAGAAGCGATAAAAGTGGCGGCTTTTAACCGCTATCAGACACTTGACCTGATGCGGGCAGTAGCCAATTCACCAAGAAGAAATGAGATTGCAATGTACACAGGCAATGATGACAACATTATTGCTGATTTACTTACGCTATATCGTTTTACAGTAAACGAACAAATAATCGAAAAAAGGTTTTCCGGTGGCTTATTGGGGCATTGGGCAGTATGGACGAAAAAAGCGGTCGAACTGCTGGAAGAAATCAAAGAATATCATAGAAATAAAACAGAGAAAAAAGCCGGTGATCTGTTGACAAAAGGTGTTGCAGTCACAGATATGAACGCAGCACTCTTTGATCCTTCTCATGGATTTGCCGGTAGTATCGCGGGCGTTCATGAAGTATTGAGAAGGCAGGGTTTGCTGGAGGGTAGATGGTGTTTAAATCGGGAGGAAGACTTGTCTCCAGGGCAAGTGGAAGAAATAGCCCGCGTTTATACCGAATATCCAGAACTAAACGATGATGATTTTGTAAAAGAATTTTTAAAAAGTGAGCAATGAAATGATAAATTCTACACTTAAAATAAAAATAAATGAAATAGCCGAACGCATTCATGATGAAGTTATTAAAGATCGACGGCATTTACATTCAAATCCTGAACTGTCATTTCATGAACAGGAGACTGCTAAATATATTGCTTCCCGATTGAACGAGATAGGAATTGAATTCCAGAAGATGGCTGATACTGGTTTGCTCGCGCTAATAAAAGGAGATTTAGCATCTCAAAAATTGGTGACTTTGAGGGCAGATTTGGATGCTCTGCCAGTTTCAGAAGCGAATGATATTTCTTATAGATCAAACAAATCCGGCATCATGCATGCATGCGGGCATGACGCCCATGCTTCCTCTTTATTGGGAACTGCGAAAATCCTGCTTGAGTTAAAAAAAGAATTTGGCGGAACGATAAAATTGATCTTTCAGCCTGCAGAAGAAAAATATCCTGGCGGTGCAAGCAGGATGATAGCGGAAGGTGTACTGGAAAATCCGAAACCTGCCGCTGTTATTGCCCAGCACGTAATGCCGGAGTTAGAAACAGGAAAAGTTGGTTTCAGAGCTGGAAAATATATGGCATCTAATGATGAAATATATATTACTGTTCATGGCAAGGGAGGGCATGGCGCTCAACCACATGAAAATGTGGATCCGGTTTTAATAGCATCTCACATTATTATTGCTTTGCAACAAATTGTAAGCAGGATTGCTGATCCAAAAAATCCGTCAGTTTTGTCTTTTGGTAAAGTGATTGCAAATGGCGCGGTAAATGTGATTCCGGATGAAGTGTATATGGAAGGAACTTTTCGCACAATGGATGAGGCATGGCGCAAGAAAGCACATCAAAAAATGAAAAAGATTGCGCAAGGAATTGCAAAATGTATGAATGCCACCTGTACTTTTGAAATCCTAAAAGGCTATCCGTTTCTGATTAATGCAGAAAGATTAACCTGGAAACTTCAAAAATTTGCAATAGAATATTTGGGGAAAGAAAATGTAGTTGATCTTGATATCTGGATGGCGGCAGAAGATTTTGCTTACTATTCTCAAATAACAGATTCATGTTTTTACCGGATAGGAACAGGCAATAAGGATTATGGAATCACTTCTTCTTTACATACACCCACTTTTAATATTGATGAAAACTCACTTAAATTAAGCACTGGATTAATGGCGTATTTGGCTTTAAGGCAATTAGGTAATTGAAGTGAAGGAAGTGAGACTTTTAAAATGGAATTTTTAGAAAAATTAGCCAAAATGACAAAGCTTACTAAAAAACAAAATAATAAACCTTAGAAATCATGTTTGAAAAAACTTTAAATATCTTTTTCAAAGGATTCTCCTTTTTTTCTTGCATTTTAATTGTTTGTTGTATTGCAGGTTGCCGGGAAAATGATAAAGAAAAAAAGATGATGATAGACCAAATGATCCATTTGCAGAAGACCACGCTGGGAGTAACAACAATCGCATCTGGATTGAATGTGCCATGGGAAATTGCTTGGGGTCCACACAATACTATTTGGATCACGGAACAAAGTGGTAGTATTAGCCGGATTGACCCTAAAAATGGGAAAA
>JAHEZB010000432.1 GCA_023251285.1 Chitinophagaceae bacterium
GCAAAACCAATCAGCACCGAAAGATCACGGTACTTGGTGGTTAAAGAAGAGATGATGATACCTAAACCTAGTCCAAGCCCCGCCATCATCAGCATTAGCACCGGTATCCATAGCCAGCTTATACCAAAATGTATCGGATTTCCTTTAAAGCAATAAAAAACCATCATCGCCAGCAACAATAAAAACTGGATCCCAAATTTTACCATATTGGATAAGACATTCGATAGTGGTATCACCAGCCGTGGAAAATACACTTTTCCAAAAATGCCTGCATTGGCAACAAAAGTATTCGAGGTGGAATTCAGGCAACTGGCAAAATAATTCCAGATGGTAATGCCACTCATATAAAACAAAACCGGGTTGACTGAATCTGTTGGGATGTTGGCGATCTTTCCAAACACCAGCAGGAACATGACTGTCGTGAATATCGGTTGTATTAAATGCCACAGCGGCCCAAGGATTGTTTGCTTGTACTGGGCAATAAAATCTCTTGTTACAAACATTAACAGAAGATCACGGTAACGCCACACTTCCTTTAGGTTCAAATCCAGCAAATGCGCTTTTGGCTGGATAATCATATCCCAGTCTTCCTGCAAAGTATCTGTTGTTGTATTGGTAATAAGTTGGTTCAAATTTTCTTTACTTTCTATTCCTGAAATTTTAATTCTTTATTTCTTTCAATTATAAAAACTTCCCACAATCCCCAACGGCTTAAACCGCATCTGATCAATCATTGTTTCATTTCCACGATAATATTTCATTCCCATAAGTACAAGCACCAACGATTGTGTGTTAGTTAACTCAGGTAGAATAACTTCATGAATTGGCACCATTTTATCTTCATAAGGAACACTCCAACCGTAAGAGACACATTTGTTCTGCGCCTCATCACTGAAAGAAAGAACTGCAGCAGCAAATTCTAATTGCAAACTGACGGTTCCTTTTGGCGCCGTTACATTCCGCAAAGGATTAAAAGCAGGCAATTGTACCGACACACCGCAATCATTTGCACGGGAGACATTTACGACCCGGAATATTTTGCCACGGGTTCCGGCCTTATTAAAACTAAAATCATGAAAGTAAGGGATCCCGCTTTCGGGTTCGGCTTTCTTCAAAGGATCGGTATGCAGCCATTTTCTAAAAACTCCATCCAAGTCGTATCTTAAAGCATTATTTGTAGGGTCAGGCAGCATGGGTTTCAGCATGGCTCTCAGTGCCGCAGCGCTTTTTACCGCCAGGCCGAATTTTGTTGCTGCGAGCTTTGTATTGTCACTTCGCCGCACTTTGGCGGGCAGGGTACGCATACAATGAATACCATTCCATTGGTAATAGATTGTGTTGTCTACCGTGCCTCTTAATTTAATATCGCCTTGCTTGCCCATATTGTACCTGCTGATTGCGGGTTAATTTGTTCGCCCCAAGTCCGTCAATGACGGAGATGACCCGAAGAAAATAACGTAAAATAGCGTAAAAAAAGTATAGTAAACAAACAAAAAACCTACTTTTTCTATTTTCTAAAATCCCATTCCTCCTTGTAATTTGCCGGTCATTCTGACAAATCCTTCGGCTGCTTTAACCCCTAATTCGCGACCACGGAAATCTTCCATTGCGGCGTGGCCACACGCATAAATCCCCGGTGGATCCTGGCTGATATGACAATACACCGCTTTTTTCTTTTGTTCCTGTGTTCCTGTTATGTCAACGTAATCAGTTGGGTGAAAGATCAATGTTTGTTCACCTGTACAAACCTCATAGAAATACAAGGAAAATTGATGAGGGTTTCTGATCCAGGTTTGGATCGTAAGCAGGCTGCCTACCTGGTGATCCTGGTGAGAATCCAACGGCCACTGGGAAAAAACGAGATCCGGCTTCTCCCCAGTGATCAGCTTCTGCATTTTGGCCAGCCATTCATTATTAAAAATGGTATCACCATCGATCTGGCCGGCAAAAACCGGTTTTGCATCCAGGACTTTGCACGCATTGATAGCTTCTTGTTTGCGGATGGCCGCGGCTTCGTCGTGAGTTTTTCCCGGGATTCCTGCTTCGCCGGTAGTTAAGTAAATGATGGTCACCTCATGGCCGGCATTTCTCAATTTGGCCAGTGTGCCTCCACAACCGCTTTCAGGATCATCCGGATGGCCGCCTATACAAACAATTTTCTTTGCCTTGTCTCCCGCCTTCCTTTCTGCAGATAGCAAAGATGGCAGGGAGACCAATCCCAGGGAAAGGGTCGAATTTTTAAGGAAGTCGCGGCGGGAACTCAATGGGATGTTTGATGGAAGATTTTGATGACTATTTTAAAAAGACAAGGAAACTAACTTCTTCTCTTCATTTCATTCAGCATGTTTTGCAGAAGCTCATTTTTGTCTTTTTCTGATTGCAGTAGCCTTTCATAAAGCTCTTTATTTGCTTCTATCGCTTCGGCATATTTTTGTAGTGGATTGAAAGTGCAATCATAATTTTGGGTTCCACCGGTAACACCGGTGGCGCCGGTATTCGATCCTTCAAAATTGTTCTGGATATTAAAGATGGCCGTTTCCTCATCAAATTTTTTAATCGCCTCTGCCGGTACTTTTAGCTGGCCTGCAATTTGTTCCAGTAAAAGGTCATCTATCTGTTCCTTTTGTTCCAGAAGGGAGATCTTTTGCTGATTCCAATCATCGCCAAGCATAGAGGCCAGCGCATCCTGTTTAACTCCCAGCATTTCCCTGAAACGTTTTATATTTCTTCCCTGGTGGATTGTTTTATTCATGATAAAAGGTATGAGAATTTACAAATAGAACCTTTAACAAATGTAACTTAAACTCTTAAATTACCGGCAGGCGTTTTTCCCAATATCGGTATTTCAATAAGATTTGAAAAAAGAAAAAAATATACTTTTTAAGGTTCACGAAAATTTTAACTTTCAAATCGAAGTCGTTGGCCGGAGGAAACAAGACGGCGGCAAATTTTATTGTTCAGCCCGCGGAAGACAAGCGTCCCGACCGGTAGCAGGGTCGGGATGCTTCGGCAGCCGAAACCGTGTTAAGGAACTTTTTGAATAAACTTCTTAAATACTTATGTTTATCTTCTGCAGAATAAATAAGAATATTACTATCAATTAAGATCATTTTCAATTATGAATGGTTCTGTCTTTTCTGGTCGCTCTTTGCCACTCTGAAGGGTCACCAAAATTTGCAACATCTACTCCTGCCTCAATTGTTTTTAAAATATCTTCACGTTTTTTCTTTTTTAATCCTGAAACGTTATATTTCTTGATTCCTAATCTGTTGGCTATAGCAATCAGTAAATTAGCATCATTTTTATTTTCTATTTCAAAAGTTAACTGTTCCATAATTATAGAAGTTTATTCAAATCTAAGACTTCCGGTTAACATCACAAAAGAGGTCATTGCAGTAATTGATCTTTCATAAAAGGAATAATGCTCATCTTATTAAGATCATAATTCATCTTTCAAAATTTCTGCTATT
>JAHEZB010000433.1 GCA_023251285.1 Chitinophagaceae bacterium
TTTAGTCCCGCCCATGAAGGCGGCGCCTGAACTTGTCGAATGTTGTCACCCTGAGCTTGTCGAAGGGTACGTCGAAGCACCCATTTATCAAATTCATTTTTTGAGACACCATAAGGATTTAGTGGCTTCAAATTGGGAATGATATTTTCATCGTCTTTATAACCAAGCTCTCCACTGCCATACGTTGCAGCAGAAGAAGCATAAACCAGTGGTACATTTTTTTCAGTGCAGTAATTCCATATTTTTTTAGAATATTCCACATTCAAATGTTCGTGAACTGAATAATCAAATTCTGTGGTATCGGTTCGGGCCCCAAGATGATAAATAAAATCAATTTGTGGATTTTCTCTTTTTAGAAAATCAAAAAATCTTTCTCTTTCTATTTTTTTGGAAAAAGTCTTTCCTTCCAGATTCACATCTTTTTGGTGTTTGGAAAAATCATCGACTACAATCAAATTTTGATAGCCGGCATTATTTAAAAAGCCAACGAGACAACTTCCAATAAAGCCTGCAGCGCCTGTTACTACTATGTTTGAAGATTTATCCATTATAAAAAATTAGTTCTAAAAATTCGTTCTTTATATTTCTCCTTTCATCTGCTTCCCAATCACCTCATCATATTTTCTTTTCCATTCAATAATATTTCCCCAATTTTCTCCGTCAATTTTTATTTCTCCTGCCGTAACTTTTCCTAACTTCTCAAAAGGGATATCAACTGATTTCTCAAATTCATTGATCTTATCAGTGCTTACAGAAACAACTACTCTGCCTTGTGCCTCCCCAAACCAATAAGCATCAGCCCGAATCGTGCTTATTTGTTTGTTTACTGCAAAACCCAAATTGTGATGAAAGCTGCTTTCAGCAAGCGTTATAAACAATCCACCTTCAGAAATATCATGCGCTGAAAGGATCATTTTATTGTTTATTAAAGAACGAACGGTATTGTGTAAATGAAATTCTTCATCGAGATTAAAATAGGGCGCGGGAGAATATTCGATGCCACAAATTTTATGAAGATATTCCGAGCAATTAAAGTCTTCCACATTTTTACCGAGCAGATAAATCACATCGCCTTCATTCTTAAAATCCAATGTCATTTTATTTTCATAATCTCCCAAAAGCCCCACCATTCCAATAACCGGCGTAGGATAAACAGGGCCGGATGGAGATTGATTATAGAAGCTTACATTTCCACCGGTAACCGGCGTATCAAATTTTTGGCAAGCCTCACTCATTCCTTTAATGCTTTCGACAAACTGATAATAAACTTCCGGATCATAAGGGTTTCCAAAATTCAAACAATTAGTAACTCCTAGAGGAACACCACCACTGCAAACGATATTTCTCGCTGCTTCACTGACAGCGATCATGCAACCGACAAAAGGATTTGCAAAAACATAAAGGCTGTTGCAATCTGTAGTCAATGCCAACGCTTTTTTTGTTCCATGTATGGCAACAACCGAAGCGTCAGAAGGTGCGTTGGTATTGAGATTGGCGGCACCAACCATGCTGTCGTATTGTTCATAAATCCATTTCTTCGAAGCAATGCAAGGAAGTGTAATTAATTTTTCGGCAATCTTTTTTAGATCTTTCGGCAGAGGAATTTTGGATGCATCAAACTCTTTTATCTTTTCAAAGTATTTTGGCTCTTTATATTCTCTTGTATAAACCGGTGCACCTCCGCCAAGCACCAAACTTTCGGCAGGCATTTCCGCTTCCAGTTCATCATTCATATAAAAACGAAGCATTTCTCCATTCGTTACTTCACCAATTTGCTGACAAGGCAAATCCCATTTTTCAAAAATATCTATCACTTCTTTTTCTCTTCCTTTCTTCACCGTTAACAACATTCTTTCCTGGCTTTCACTCAACAACAATTCCCACGCCTTCATTCCCTGTTGACGTGTTGGTACTTTTTCCAGATGAATATTCATTCCAACACCACCTTTGGCACTTGTTTCAGCGGTTGAACAAATAATTCCTGCAGCGCCCATATCCTGCATTCCAACAACGGCGCCTGTTTGAATCACTTCCAAACAAGCCTCTAATAATTTTTTTTCCTGGAAAGGATCACCTACCTGAACCGCCGGCAGATCTTCGGCACTGTTTTCAGTAATGTCTGCAGAAGCAAACGCAGCGCCACCCATTCCATCTTTTCCTGTGGCGCTTCCCGCAATAAAAACCGGATTTCCCTCCCCAACAGCAGTCGCACTAACGGTTTCGCCCAATCTAACAACGCCGGCACTCATCGCGTTTACCAAAGGATTGGTGTGATAACATTCTTCAAAATAAACTTCTCCGCCAACGGTTGGAACACCGAAACAATTTCCATAATGGCCGATCCCACTTACGACACCACTTAATAAATGTTGGGTCTTTTCATTTTCAATATTTCCAAAACGCAAAGAATTTAATGTAGCGATTGGCCTTGCACCCATTGTAAAAATATCACGATGAATTCCACCAACGCCGGTTGCCGCTCCCTGAAAAGGTTCAATTGCAGAAGGATGATTATGACTTTCAATTTTGAAAACAACACCAAGGCCGTCACCAATATCCATCAGCCCTGCATTCTCCTCTCCCGCTTTTACCAAAAGCTTAGAACCTTCTCTTGGCAATGTTTTCAGCCATTTAATAGAATTTTTATAACTGCAATGTTCACTCCACATTACTGAATAAGCACTTAGTTCCGTAAAGTTGGGAACGCGACCCAGAATTTCAGTTATCTTTTCAAATTCTTCTTTTTTCAAACCCAGCTTTTCTGCCGTTTCAAATGTTATTTCCATAATGATTTTAAAAAAAGCAAACTTACAATGTCTTGCCCTTTTATCAGAATCTGATATGTGAATATTTTGACTAACTTCCCACATTCAAAAAATATCCTGCTTGACTTTTCTTTTATTTCTTTTCTATTGTATCGTTTTCTGCTGGCTGATTACACGCATCCGGTTTTTTAAAGAATCCGGGTTGTCTGCAAGGATTCTGATCACTTTATTTCTTTTACGCATCCTGGTATTGATCATTAATTGCTACGTTAATCTTTATTACGTACCTGTTTCAGATTCTGTAATACTGAATAAAATGGGTATTGATGAATTCCATTTGCTTTTTCAAAATCCGCATGAATATTTAGTCAATATCTTTCACACAAATTCCCCGGAAGCATATTCACGACTTTTAGATGATTCACACTCGTTCTGGAATAACCTGCGAACAAATGTGATCCTTAAAATGCTTTCAATCTTTAATTTTTTCAGCTTTAAAAGTTTTTTGATCAATACACTTTTTTTTAATTTTCTCGTTTTCTTTGGTTTTGTTGCGTTGTACAAGACCTTTATTAGAATCTTTCCAAACCACTTCTACCAGTTAATCACGTGCATTTTTCTCTTACCTTCTGCTTTATATTTTTCCTCTGAAATTCACCGGGACGGATTGATTTTATTATCGCTTGCTATGGTCGTTTACC
>JAHEZB010000434.1 GCA_023251285.1 Chitinophagaceae bacterium
TTGCGCCGGATCAGTAATCATCCTATCAATAGAATTGAAGAACTGCTGCCCCAAAACTGGAAGCTACCTTCATAGGATTTTATTTTGAATTAATTTGGATGTGGTTGGCCGGAGGGATACATTGCATGGCTTAAAAAAGATTTTGGTTTAGGTCATGGTCATTCTCTGGCTATTTATCATATTCTTAAAGAAGGAATCGAATAAAAAAGCAATGCGCCATTATTGTTTTATCTATATTCTGTCAATTGGCACTAACAGCCCTTTAAATAGTCATTTATATCTCCCTTTATGTAAAGTTCAGCCAACTATTTTTGTATTCCGCTTTTTAAATTTTAAATCATTAAAATGGAACCGCAGTAGTATGTTTAATTTCTCCCATTACGAAAACACTTTTCACACTACCGATACTTTTTAATGTACCCAAAACACCCAGCACAAACTTTTGATAAGCGGGCATATCTTTTACCAAAATTTTCAATAAAAAATCATAATCTCCTGCGATATTGAAACATTCTACTACTTCAGGAATCGATTGAATTTCCTGGACAAATTTTTTTCCGTTTTCATTAGTATGTTGCTTTAAAGAGACATTGCAAAAAACCGTCAAACCTTTGTCTAATTTTTCTTTATCAAGAATGGCTACATATTTTTTTATATAGCCATCTTTTTCCAAACGCTTGATGCGTTCATGCACCGGCGTAGTAGTACGATGAAGTTTTAAAGAGATTTCACGATTAGTAATGTGCGCATTTTCCTGCAACATTTTCAGGATGGATTTATCAATAGAGTCTAACATTATGCAAAAGTTTATTTTGCTGCCAAAGATAATCAACGGAGTTCCATTCAGAATATTTTTCTATAAAAATAGCTTTAATAGAAAATAATTCTAAATTTAGAAGGCAAATGAAAGCATATTTGTCTTAAAGATAGCTTTGCTGACAAATCTTTAAAGATCATTATTATGCTTACTCACAATTTAGGATATCCCAGAATCGGCCGTCAACGTGAATTAAAAAAAGCCAATGAACAATATTGGGCCGGTAAAATTTCAGCAACCGAACTGGAACAAACTGCAAAAAATATTCGCCAACAAAACTGGCAATTACAAAAAGATGCGGGCATTGATATTATTCCTTGCAACGATTTTTCTTATTACGACCAGGTCTTAGATGCGAGCCTTATGGTAGGCGCAGTTCCCGAAAGATTTCACTCATTGATGGAACAAAAACAATTGCCTGATATTGATTTGCTTTTCGCGATGGCAAGAGGCTATCAAAAAGACGAATATGATATCACCGCAATGGAAATGACGAAATGGTTTGATACCAATTATCATTTTATCGTTCCTGAATTTAAAGCCAACCAGAAATTTTGTTTCTTCTCCAGAAAGATAATTCATGAATTCCGCGAAGCCAAAAGAGAAGGCTTTAATGCAAAGCCTGTTTTGCTCGGCCCCGTTTCCTATTTATTATTGGGAAAAGAAAAAGAAGAAGGATTTAATCGTTTGGAATTAATTAAAAATTTGTTGCCTGTTTACCTGGAAGTATTGAAAAGTTTAGACGAGGCCAACGCGCATTATATCCAGTTTGATGAACCTTGTTTATCATTGAATCTTACTGATGAAGAAAGAAAAGTTTTTACAAAAGTGTATAACGATATCAAAAAAGCTTTCCCCAATTTGCATATTATCCTGGCCACTTATTTTGAATGCTATGGGGATAATTTGCAAACAGTATTAAACCTGCCAATTCAAACTTTGCACCTTGATTTAGTTCGTTGTCCCAATCAATTAGATGATATTTTGGCAACAGATATTTCAAAATCAAAACTCAATCTTTCGTTGGGCGTAGTTGAAGGAAGAAATATCTGGAAGAATGATTTTACCGGTTCTCTCCAGACAATAAATAAAGCAAAAAAAGCAATCGGTGCGGATAGAATTTTAATTGCACCATCTTGTTCTTTGTTGCATGTACCTTGTGATTTGGATTTAGAAACCGATGAAAAAAATCTTCCTATAGAAGTAAAAAACTGGATGGCTTTTGCTAAAGAAAAAGTTGATGAAGTTGTAACGTTGGCAGCCCTTTCAGCAGAAAATCCTTCCGAAGAAAATTTAAAGAAATTAGCAGAAAATAAAAAAGCCATTGAGAGTAAAAAAGAATCTTCGCTTATTCACAAACAAAAAATAAAAGACAGGATAAAGGCTGCTTCTGAAAAAGATACTAAAAGAAATAGTGCATTTGATAAAAGAAAATTAATTCAGCAAAAAGAATTAAATCTCCCTTTATTTCCTACTACAACCATCGGTTCTTTTCCTCAAACAAAAGAAGTAAGAAACTGGCGCGCCAAATTGAAAAAAAGAGAAATAAACAATGAAGAATATGATGCTTTAATAAAAAAAGAAATTTCAGCATCTATTCGCTGGCAGGAAAAAATGGGCATTGATGTGTTGGTGCATGGCGAATTTGAACGCAATGATATGGTGGAATATTTTGGTGAACAATTGGATGGATTTGTTTTCACCAAAAACGGTTGGGTGCAAAGTTATGGAAGCCGTTGCGTGAAGCCTCCAATCATAGTTGGCGATGTGGAAAGAAAAAATCCAATGACGGTTTATTATACAAAATATGCGCAATCACTTACCAACAAATTAGTGAAAGGAATGCTGACAGGGCCGGTTACTATCTTGCAATGGAGCTTTGTTCGTAATGATCAGCCACGTTCTGAAACCTGCATGCAGATTGCATTTGCGATACGTGATGAAGTGTTGGATTTGGAAAAAGCAAATATTAAAGTCATACAAATTGATGAGCCTGCTATTCGTGAAGGATTGCCATTGCGCAAAGAAAACTGGCGTGAATATTTGGATTGGGCAGTAAAAGCATTTAGAATTTCTTCCTCAGGAGTAAAAGATGATACGCAAATACATACGCACATGTGCTACTCCGAATTCAATGATATTATTGAAGATATTGCCGCAATGGATGCCGATGCAATTACCATTGAAACCTCGCGCTCACAAATGGAATTGCTGGATGTTTTTGCAGCGTTCAAATATCCGAATGATATTGGCCCGGGAGTTTATGATATTCATTCGCCGCGTGTTCCTTCCAAAGAAGAAATGGTGGACTTAATTCATAAAGCGATGAAAGTAATTCCTGCAAAACAACTTTGGATTAATCCGGATTGCGGATTAAAAACACGAGCATGGCCAGAAACAAAAGCTGCGCTGAAAGCTATGGTGGAAGCGGCACAGGAATTAAGGGAAAGTGTGAAGGAATCTGTTGGAGTTTAGTTTAGATTTTATATTTTAAAAGGCCGCTGAAAGATTTTTCAGTGGCCTTTTTTGTGTGTCAGGCATGTATATAAGCTATAGGGTGGAAGTCCCGAACACGCTTTACAGTAGGGAGTGTTAGCCAAGAGCAAGGGTGTCGTGGGCGACTGCGAATCTGAAGGAAGCTGGCGGCA
>JAHEZB010000435.1 GCA_023251285.1 Chitinophagaceae bacterium
TGAAAATTTGATTTGAGGATGTGCTTCTGCATTAAAAAACTCTGCAGACCTGAGGTGCGCATTTCTTTGTTCATTATTTGTATCAATTGAATTTACATCTGCAGTAAATTCAATTTTTTTAGCTGAACTAAAATCATCATTATTTGTTTCCACTTCCAGGCTAAACGTATTGAAATGTCCTGTTACAGTGGAGATCATTAAATGTTTTACTTTGAAGGTAATTTCACTGTGTGCAGCGTCTATTGCCCATTTTGTTTGTGACATATTTTTGTTTTTTTATTAATTTAAAAATTGTTTTTGTTTGTATTTTATTTAATTTTTTCAACCGGTCTTTTAGAAATGGCAGCATCTATACTTGCTTTGCCTCCGCCTGCTATCAACACGATGATTGCCAGTGCAAACAGCAGGATAAAATATTCCCAGCCTTCACCTTTGGCAGCTTCCATATTCCAGTTCATAAAGAAACCGTTGGCGGCATGAACCGTTGCAACTGCTCCAATATAAATTCCTATAAAACCAATTGCAGCAAAGCGTGAAAGGAAACCAAATATGAGAAAGAGTGATCCGAAAAATTCAATGAGAATAACCAGCAGACCGATGATGTATGGAAGATGTGCCTGTGTGGTAAAATATCCCATAGTTCCTGTAAATCCATATCCTCCAAACCATCCTAACAGTTTTTGAGCACCATGCGGAAAGATTGTTAATCCCAGTGCGAGACGCGCAATTAAAGCGGTCGTATTGTTAGAGTTTGTTGCAATGAGCTTGTTCATTTTTTTTTGTTTGTTTTTGTTTTTTTTAATGATTGTTTATTTATTTGTTTCTAAAATTGATTTTCTCATGTTCAAGTGAAGTACCAACCTGGTAACCCGCCTGGTTAAAAATCTTCGATATTTCTTCGTTTGCTGTAAGATTGTTTCCTGAAAGAATCATTTTGTTTTTTGCAGCAAATGATATCTTCACGACTTTGCAATAAGGCAAAAAATGCTCTACCTCTGTGTTAGAAACCACGACTACAATTTTCTGAGTAGCCACTTCCTTCATCATTTCTGCCGCCTGTTTTTCTTCACAGGCAGGTACAGCAAGAATAATGATATCTGCCTCCCAACAACCATCTTTCACACATTCCAGGGTATCAATTTCTGCGTTGCGATTTTTGCGTGAAATGTCAGTTGCTAATTGCGAAAGTTGCTCTGCATTATTTGAAACAAGCAGCAAACGGTAAGGCATACCAGAAAATCTCTCTACGATTTCAACTCCCGCCTTTTCTGTTGCTCCTACAATTGCTATCGTCTTTCTTACTGCCATCTTTTTCTTTTTTTTGTTACACAAAGGTACCGCCAACGTGAAGCGGCAACCAATGAGGTAGGATAAGAAATGGCATTGATCTATGTCAAGAGAGTAAAGACGGAAGGGAAACATTATGTTCAATCTCCAACACTCAATATTCAATATTCAAGGCGGAGAACCAATTTAAAAGAAAAAGAGAATCGTTATTTGGAGAGAATTTTGTAGCGTTACGGGCAAAAATTAAATAAGATGATGAACACAATGCATGATAATAAAACATGGATGATCGGCAATGATTTAAAAGTAAATCGCTACGGATATGGAGCGATGCGTATAACAGGAAAGGGCATTTGGGGTGAACCGCAAAATGAAGCCGAAGCGATTCGGGTTTTAAAAAAAGCAATTGAATCAGGAGTAAATTTTATAGATACCGCTGATAGTTATGGCCCTTACGTGTCAGAAAAACTGATTGCAAAAGCACTTTATCCATATCCACCGGATTTGGTAATAGCAACAAAAGGTGGCTTTGAAAGAACCGGTCCGGACAAATGGGTAATTAATGCACGTCCTGAACATCTGAAAGAAGCACTGGAAGGAAGTTTGAAAAGGTTAAAGCTTGACAGAATTGATCTTTACCAGTTGCATCGCATTGACCCGAAAGTTCCGTTTGATGAAACCATCGGGTTTCTGAAACAAGCACACGAAAAAGGTCAAATTAAATATATCGGGCTTTCAGAAGTGAATGTTGAAAATATCAAAAAAGCTCAGGAGCAATTGAAAATTGTCTCTGTTCAAAATAAGTACAGTCTTACGTTCCGGGAATGGGAGCCGGTCTTAGATTATTGCAAAGAAACTGACATGGCTTTTATTCCATGGAATCCGATTATCGCAAGCCGGTTAAACCCTGATGAAAAAATAAAGGCGCTGGCAGAAAAGTACGGTGTTACTGAATCACAGCTTATTTTGAAATGGTTGTTTAACCATGCGGAAAATATTTTATTAATACCGGGAACCTCCTCTGTTGAGCATCTTGAAGAAAATATGAACTCAGAAAAGATTCAATTTAGCCAGGAAGATTTTGACGCCATTAATTCATTAACGAAACAATAAATGAACATTCTGTCTAATCATAAACTTCCGGATTCACAGGAAACGGAATCCGTTTTCCGTTCAACGCTGCAATAACATTTTCAGTGGCAATGTTTGCCATTTCATCTCTCGTTTCCACGGTAGCGCTGCCGATGTGAGGCAACACTGCAGCGTTTGGCATCGTCAATAAGGGATTGTCTTTCCTCATCGGTTCCGGATTGGTAACATCCAGTCCGGCGCCCCAGATAGTTCCATTTTGCAAAGCATTAATCAGGTCTTGTTCGTTATGAATCGCTCCTCTTGCAGTATTGATAAAAATAGAAGTTGGTTTCATTTTTTCAAAAACGCCTTTGTTAAATTTGCCCTGCGTTTCTTTGGTTAAATTGGTATGAACGGATAACACATCGCTTCTTTCTAATAATTCGTCAAAGGAAACATAAACTGCTTTTAATTCTTCTTCTGCTGGCAGATTCCTATGGCGATTGTGATAGATCACTTTCATATTAAAAGCGCCGGCACAACGTTTTGCCATTTCAAAACCAATATTTCCAAGACCGTAAATACCAATCGTTTTATCATAAAGTTGAATACCGAGATTAGCAGTTGGTTCAAAAAATTTCCAATCGCCATTTAAGATCTTTTGATGCAGGTAAAATGCTTTTCGCGAAACAGCGAGCATGAGGAGGAAAGCAATATCGGCAGTAGGACCGCTCAAAACTCCCGGCGTATTTCCTACCGGAATTTTTAAACGATCTGCTTCAGCAATGTCAACATTATCATAACCAACAGAATGCAAAGCGATCACTTTTAAATGGCGGCATTCATCTAAAAAATGCGCATCCATATTGTTGTAACCCGCTGCAATAAGCGCATCACATTGCTTACAGTATTCAATTAATTCAGTCTGTGTTAATTCTCTTTTTTCTTTCCATTCCACAATTTCTATTCCGGCATTACGCAATTTTTTTAACCCACTTTCCGGGATTTCCCGTGTTATAAAAACTTTCATTTCAAATCAGATTTATCAGAAAGCTTCAAAAACCGTCCAGCTTTCAGCGTTTTACTTTCACCATTCACCTTTCAC
>JAHEZB010000436.1 GCA_023251285.1 Chitinophagaceae bacterium
CAGTAAAGCAACAAATACAACCAAATAATATTTTAGAGATAACAGCTTCATTTAATTTTTCTTTTTTGCCAAATCCGTTTTCAGATCGTTCAATAATTTATTGATTTGCCTGCTCACCACTTTTCCATTTTTGTATGCAACAGCACGGATTTCTGAAGCGCCTTTGGGAATATCTAATGGTTCACCGGAATAATTCGGATAAAAATTATCCGGGTCTGTGCCGTCAAAAGTATAATAAATAATAAGGCCGGGCATTTCAGTGGTCAATTCTATTTTCATTGAATCATCTGTACCTTTTACCGCAGTGATAATCGGATCGTACACGCTTCTTGAATATTTTACAGAGTCGGCATCCAGGTATGAAAAATGCCGTTCTACACGATTGGCAAAATCGTTCCAGCTGCGCGAAGATTTTGGCGACCACAAAACTTCCGAAATCGCCATCGCCCTTGGCCACGTCATGTATTCCAAATGGCGATAATTGGGTATTTTTTCGGTCCACGTGCTGGCCTGTCCGCCAAGAATTAATTTGGGATCCACACCCTCAGGCACCGGCTCAAAGTTATAACAGGTGCTCAATCGCAGCAATCCGGGGCCAAAGGGTTCTACAGAAGCATCGCCTTGTTTGCGGCTGAGATAAGTTTCAAGTATTGGCGTCATGATCACTTGATGCCCCTGCTTCGCGGCTTCAATTCCGCCTTTCATTCCGCGCCAGCTCATCACTACCGCTTCGGGCGCCAAACCTCCTTCCACAATTTCATCCCATCCGATCATTTTCTTTCCTTTCGAAATGATCAGCTTCTCCAGTTTTTTTTCAAAATAACTTTGCAATTCAGCCGGCGTTTTAATTCCTTCTTTTTGCATCAACGCGATGTCTTTCGGATCTTTCATCCAAAACTTCCGGTTGGCTTCATCGCCTCCTGTATGTATATATTGATAAGGAAAAAGCTGTGCAACCTGTGCAAATATTTTATCCAAAATCAGCCAGGTAGAGTCATTGGCAACGCAGAGAACATCATCTAAACTATCGGGAGTATATTGGGGCGAAACGTCATATTGTTTTCGCGTACACGAAAGATTGGGATAAGAAGCAATGAGGGCAAGACTGTGAGCAGGCACATCAATTTCCGGAAGGATCGCGATAAAACGTTGCCTGGCATAATTGACAATTTCCTTGATATCATCCTGCGTGTAAAAGCCGCCATCAGTTGCTTTTTCATTCGGCTGCGGCTCTTCAAACGTCCCCCATTGGCCGGTTCTCGGCACGCGCCAGGCACCGATACTTGTCAGTTGTGGCAAACCTTTGATTTCAATTCTCCAGCCCTGGTCATCTGTCAAATGCCAGTGAAACAAATTGAATTTATATTTCGCCATTTCATCGATATATTTTTTGATAAAATCTTTTGAAAAAAAATGACGGCTTACATCAAGCATCATTCCACGATAACCAAAACGCGGATAATCGGTGATAACTGCAGAAGGAATTTTCAAAGAAATATTTTTTGTTTGTGCATGGCTATTAGATGCCGGGAGAAGCTGCATCAGCGTTTGTATCCCATAAAAAAGTCCGTGCGCTGTATTTGCCGAAAGAATGATTTTTTTTGGAGAAATCTGAATATTATATCCTTCATTTCCTAATGAAGCATCGCTTTTGTTGTTGATTTGAAATGCAATTGCGTTTTCCTTTGTGGAAACGTTTTCCTTTTTTGAAACAAAATGAAAACCAAAAGATTCATTAAGCATTTGAGCAAGAAGAGAAGCAATATCCGAAGACTTTGAATCAGCAATGACGTGGGTTTCATCGTTCAAAACAAACGCTCCCTTTTGCAGCGAAACAGAAACAGGTTCAGGAATAATGTGAAATGGGTTCGCCTTTTTTAAATTCTGCGCAAAAGAAATGCAGAAAAAAAATACAAGGAAAAATAAAACCAATAAGCTCTTTTTCATTTGATACAGATTTTTAAAACTTTTTTTTAATCACCGTCAATCGCTTTTATTTTAAACCGGTCAACAGCCGCAGTAGTGTGCTCTTTCTTCATGATCTCTTCCATCTTTTTTACAATTTCAGGATGCTGATCAGCCACATCATGCTGCTCCTGTATGTCGTTATCCAAATCGAATAATTTTATCTTCAAATTTCCTTTGTCGAGATTAAATCTGATTCCTTTCCAATTTCCCAAACGAACAGCCTGCTGACCATTATAACCCGGAAATTCCCAATAAAGAAAAGGATGCTTTTTTTGTTTTTCAGATTGATGAATCAACGTTGGAAGGAAACTGATTCCATCAATATTTTGCGGAGCAGAAATGCCTGTAATGGCGCATAATGTAGGCATCACATCCCATGTCGCACACATCAAATCACTTTTGGTTCCCGGTTTAATTTTTCCCGGCCACGAAACGATCAATGGTTCACGAATACCGCCTTCATATAAAAAGCCTTTGCCCCAACCGTATTCATTTTTAAATGGCCCGTTGCTGTCGAAAAATGCACAATCCGCGCCTCCTTCATTCGACGACCCGTTGTCGCTGGAAAAGATAATAATTGTGTTATCGTAAATACCTTCTTCTTTCAGCTTTTTGATTATTTCCCCGACATGCCGGTCGAGCAAAGTAATCATCGCTGCATGTGTAGCACGCGGATAACGGCAAGGCACATAACTGCCACCCAAAAATGGTTTTTCATCACCAAATTTTTTGTGATAATATTCCACGAGATCAGCCGGAGCCTGCATGGAAGCATGAGGCAGCGGATCAGCATAATAGAGAAAAAAAGGATGCGATCTATTTTTATCAATAAATTTCAATGCAGCTTTAATGATAAAATCGGGGGCATAATCATTCTGTTGATACACTGCATAGTTTGCAGGATCCAGTTGATCTTTATCCGAAGGAAATTTAATATCCGGATCCTGGATTTTATTATTTAAAACAACGCGGAAAGTATTTTCCCAAAGATGTCCCGGATAATATTGATGATCCTGCCGCTGGCAAAGTGAACCATAGAAATAATCAAATCCCTGGTTGTTTGGAATGCCGGTTGTCATCGGCCCACCTAAGCCCCATTTGCCAACGAGTGCAGTTTTATAACCGGCTTTCTTCAAAACTTTTGCAATGGTAACAGTAGAGTCCGGAATTGGCAATTGCCCTTCCAGCGCAGGATTCGCCTCCATCGCTTTAAAACTCCATACATCGCCACGCTCCTCCCATTCATCATTGCCACGAATGTATGCATGGCCTGAATGAAGCCCTGTCATCAACGAATATCTTGACGGAGCGCAAACCGGCATCGCATAGTGCTGTGTAAACAACATTCCTTTTTTAGCCAATCCAACAATATTTGGCGTTTCAATTTTTTGTTGCCCATACACGCCGATATCACCATAGCCGATATCATCAGCAAGGATATAAACGATGTTTGGTTTCTGAGAAATAGTTTTTTGCGCCTTAATAGAA
>JAHEZB010000437.1 GCA_023251285.1 Chitinophagaceae bacterium
AACAAACAACAAAGTATTGTTACGATTTCAGCTTTTACAGCTAAGGGTGATTTGGTGCAACTACAAAAAGCATTGAACAATGGTCTGGATGCCGGATTAACAGTGAATGAAATCAAAGAAGTACTCGTTCATCTTTATGCTTATTGTGGGTTTCCACGCAGCATTCGCGGATTGCAAACTTTTATGAAAGTGCTGGATGAGCGCAAAGTTAGAGGTATGAACGATGTAATGGGTTCCGAAGCATCGCCTGTCAAAGATAAACGGAGCAAATACGAGCGGGGTAAAGTCATTTTAGATTCGCTGTTAGGTATCCCGCAAAATGTCCCTAAAACAGGTTATTCAGCATTTGCACCGGTAATGGACACATTTCTAAAAGAACATTTGTTCGCTGATATTTTTGAACGGGATGTGCTTTCTTATCAACAACGGGAATTGGTTACAGTTTCCGTTCTCAGTAGTATCGGCGGTGTGGAACCCATGCTACAATCGCATTTAAAAATTTGCCTGAATGAGGGTTTAACTCCTGCGCAATTGCGACAATTCGTTGACCTTATAAAAGCCACAGCAGGAGAAACAGAAGCGAAAGCAGCGCAAACCGTTTTAGAAAATGTTCTGGAAAAGCATAATCAAGCCAACCTTAAAAATTGAAAAAATGAGGAAACCCAATTTTAAATATATCCTGCCTTTTGCAATTATCTTTTTTGCAGCTTGTAATCACAACCAAAAAACGGAAAATACGAAGCAGGAAAAAGCGCTTGTTTTTCCAAAAGGAGAAAAGATTACGAATAAAAATTTTACAGGAACAGCCTACCTGCAAATGCTGATGAATGTGGACAGCCTTAACAATACATCCGTTGGAAATGTAACATTTGAACCCGGGGCGAGAAGTAACTGGCATTTACATCCGGCAGGACAAATATTATTAGTGACCGATGGCGTTGGTTACTACCAAGAAAAAGGACAATCCAAAAAAATTCTTCGTAAAGGTGATGTGATAAAGTGTCCGCCCAATGTTCCGCACTGGCATGGCGCAAGTGCTGATAATGAATTTATCCAGGTTGCCATAACGGGAAGACAAAACGGGCCAACTGTGTGGCTTGGGCCGGTAACGGATGAAGAGTATAAAAAATAAAACTTAGACCTATAAGGTTTCTAAAACCTTATAGGTCTTATCACACTAAAAAATTTAAAATCATGCAAAAAAGAAAATTAGGAAAAGAAGGTCTTGAAGTTTCAGCGATTGGACTTGGTTGTATGGGTTTGAGTTTTGGCTTAGGACCTGCGGCTGATAAACACGATGCTATTAAATTAATCAGAAAAGCCTTTGAACTTGGCGTTACATTTTTTGATACCGCTGAAGCTTATGGCCCATTTGACAACGAAGAATTGCTTGGCGAAGCATTGCAACCATTTCGAAATGATATAGTGATTGCCACAAAATTTGGTTTCAAAGAAGGCAAAACTTCTTTGGGCACCGATAGCAGTCCGGCAAACATAAGAGCGGTTGCCGAAGCAGCATTGAAACGTTTGAAAACCGATGTGATTGACCTGCTTTATCAACATCGTGTTGACCCGAATGTTCCCATTGAAGAGGTTGCCGGAACAGTAAAGGATTTAATAAAAGAAGGAAAAGTAAAACACTTTGGTTTGTCTGAAGCAGGAGTACAAACGATTCGTAAAGCACATGCAGTTCAACCGGTAACCGCATTGCAAAGTGAATATTCTTTATGGTGGCGCGAGCCGGAAAAAGAAATACTGCCAACACTGGAAGAATTAGGAATTGGCTTTGTTCCCTTTAGTCCCTTAGGCAAAGGTTTTTTGACCGGCAAAATTGACGAAAACACCACGTTTGATAAGAACGATTTTCGAAATTCAGTTCCCCGCTTTTCCGAAGAAAACCGGAAAGCAAACCAGGCTTTGGTTGATTTGCTTGGCAAAATTGCGAAGGAAAAAAACGCAACGAATGCGCAAATAGCCTTAGCATGGCTGCTTGCACAAAAGCCGTGGATTGTTCCAATTCCTGGTACTACAAAACTGCATCGGCTCGAAGAAAATGTCGGCGCGGCAAACATTTCACTTAGCGTTGACGACCTTAAAGAAATTAATGAGGCTCTTTCAACGATTGAAATACAAGGTGCCCGTTATAGCGAACAGGCGCAAAAGATGATTAATCGTTAGAGTGATTCAACAATTCAAAATCTTTTAAGCGGTTTGGCAGTAAACAAACAAATAAGGAAGATTTTTATTTTACAAGGCCTCCCTTTAGAGATTTAAAAAAGATTAAACATAAAAAATGAAAACAATTCAAAAAGCATTGGCAGCAATAATTATAATATTTGTTGCTTTACTAAACCAGGCAATGGCGCAGGACACTTCTGTTTTTCCCAAAGGTGAAATAGGTAAGAACACAGATAATTACACCGGAACCATCTGGCTTAATGAATTAAGTAAACCGGATAGCATTTATAAATTCGGTATTGCCCAGGCCGTCTATGCGCCGGGTTCAAAATTAGATTGGCATATTCATCCCGGCGGTCAAATTTTATTGATTACAGACGGTACAGGTTATTACCAGGAAAAAGGAAAGCCGGTTCAAATTGTTCACAAGGGCGATGTTATCAAATGCGCACCGGGTGTAGAACACTGGCACTCTGCTGCCCCAAACAGCAGCTTTGCTTATGTCGCCATTTCGCCTTCAGAAAAAGGAAAGACCATTTGGTTAAAAAAAGTAACCGATGAAGAATATAATAGTATAAAACCCGGCAAGGCCTCAAGCAGTAATGCAGGAGTACAAGACACTTCCATTTTTCCAAAAGGGTTTGTAGCTCCCAACACAGATGATTATACAGGAACGGTTTGGCTGAATGGATTGAGTAGGGAGGATAATGTCTTTCCATTCAGTTTAGTGCAGGCCACCTTTGCCCCGGGTTCAAGATTGAGATGGCATGTTCATCCAAACGGACAAATTCTGCTCATTATGGAAGGAACCGGCTATTACCTGGAAAAAGGAAAGCCGGCAAGGATTGTTCATAAAGGAGATGTTATTAAATGTACCCCAGGCGTGGCACATACACACATGGCAGCACCGAATAGCAGCTTTTCCTATATTGGAATCGAATCAAGGGGAATAAAATGGTTAGAAAGAGTAACCGATGAAGAATACAAGAGCGTAAAATAAATTTTTCTTTACAACAAAATTTCTTATTTAAAAACCTTATAAATCAACAAACACATGAAAGCAAAAATACTCGGGCTGTTCCTTTTAACCATGATTGTGCAATCGTCCTACGCACAGCAGCCGCCAACCGAAACAATTAAAACTTCCACCAATAATACGCCTGAACAACAGGAAATTATTAACCTTTCCAAACAGAAATGGGATTGGATGGCGGACAAAAATGTAGATTCTTTAAACGTGCTGTTCGATGACAAATGTATGTTTACT
>JAHEZB010000438.1 GCA_023251285.1 Chitinophagaceae bacterium
ACCGTATTTCAATTGGGAATGAGCCGCCATCACAAATCTTACCGCTTTTACCCCATAAAAGATCCTGCATCCAAAACCTACAATTCCATTTACCATTTCGCATCCTTCACCGATTTGCGTGGTTCGTTCTTCATCACTGTTGATGGTCAGGTTTTTTAATTTGTTCGCTCCTTTTATATAGGCATCAGTTCCAATAATTACATCTTTTACAATGTCACAATCTTTAATTACACAACGATCGCCAATGGTTCCGTAATACCCTCTTTTTTTATCAAATTCTTTTTCCGTAAGCTCGATAAATCTTTTTTCAAGCGTCTCATCCTGTGGATTGTTGCTCCATAAATAAGCATCGCCGGCAAGCATTTTATTGAATGGAGCAATGCGCCTGCCACCGTTTTCGTTGCGCACTTCGATCCAGACTCTTACATTTTCATTTTCACCATCTTTTAAAATTCCGTTTCCGAATTTTGAATAATCGGTAGTGGCAAGTTCATTTACGTTAGAGATCATCACTTCATTTCCTACTATGTAATGACTTAAATAATTTGCATTATTAATACAAACATTATGACCAAAATCGCAACTAATAATCTGGCTGTTATAAATACCTACAGGCATTCTCAAATTGTGAAACTCAAGATAAAATGGTTCCAGTTTTCCAATACGTACTAATCCATGAAAATTTGAATTTTTTACCAATCCCGGATCGAATTCCTTTGATACAAAAATTTTTGCCCAATCGTCAGAAGTATTTCCATTGCGTATCAGAATTTCAATTTCAAAACCAGATAACCGCCGATAGTCAATACCATTATCGTTTTGACGGTTCCTAAGGTAATATTCATCTGCTCCGTTCGGAATATAATTTGGCGCAATAAAATCGTAGCCTAAATTATTAATAGGGTGTTTTGTAATAATGTTCATTGATTTACTCAGATAGTTAATTGCAATGTAAAATAATAAATCCTGATAAGGTTTAAAAATGGCGGCAAACCTGTCAAATGAATTTTGAAGTGCAGAAAATTAAAGGTCCCGGATTCCTTAAAATATTTTGTCAAATCCCTTCTCCAGGAAACACCAGAAAGGTTTTTTTGGTTTCATATATTTCAATCCAAAAGCAAGGATACTTTTTTCCTTGATATATTGAATCGCTTCAGGAATAGAATCAGTAACGCAATATAATTTTGCTTCGGCTGCTGAGATGGTTCCAGCTTTGATCATTTTCTGTGAATGCTCAACTATACTATGATAAAATTCTTTGTCAAAAATAATGATTGGAAAGCGTTCTATTTTTCTAGTTTCAATCAATGTGATCGCACCGTAGAATTCATCTAAAGTGCCAAAACCGCCGGGCATTACGATGAAGGCATAAGAGTATTTTATCAGCAACGCTTTTCGTGCAAAAAAGTATTTTATGTTTACCCACTTATCAAGATATGGATTGTGATGCTGCTCGTGCGGAAGTACGATGTTGCAACCGACACTTTTGCCACCAACATCTTTTGCGCCACGGTTTGCAGCTTCCATAATACCTGGTCCGCCGCCAGTCATAATCGTGAATCCGAGTTTGGCAATTTCGGCTGAAAGTTCTCTTGCCTGTTTGTAATAGGGATGATCTTCTTTGAAGCGCGCTGAACCAAAAACCGTAACACACGGGCCAACAAAATGCAATGCCTGGAATCCCTTTATAAATTCGAAAAAAACACTCACTGCGTATTTAAAGTTTTTCCAGCGGTTTTGAGGCCCGGAAAAAAATTGAATCTCATTTTTTGTTTTAGCAGTCTTTTCTAACATTCATTGAATTTCTTCAAACTTAATGATTTTTTTTGCTACCGTTTCATGAAATCATTGCGAAATGTCTCAGGACTTTTATCCCTAAATAGACAGTTTGTATCAAACGCAGTAAAGGAAGAAATAGATGGGATTTCTATTTTAATGATCCGCAAAATATAAAAAAAGTGTTTTTAATTCTATCTGCAACAATCTTTTTCTCTTACAAAAACGGATTTGAACATTTTCCAGAAAAAGCCACCAACATTATGTAGAAGGGTCATTGGGAATGATTTTTAAAGGATATTGAAGATACGAAATGAAATTGCTGAATGTCGTGCTTTAAGAAAAATTTCCTTATCACGAAACCTAAATATTCTCCATTTCATAAATCGGATCCAGCATCGTTCCTGCCGGCATTTCAAAAACAGGGTCAATAATGCCATCCCGCAGGTCATATACCCATCCGTGCAGATGAGGAATTTCATCATGTTTCCACGCATTTTGAATAATCGATGTTTTCGCAAGATTCATTACCTGTTCCTTTACGTTCAATTGCGTAAGCAAATGATGCCTTTCTTCATAAGTTGGCAGCGCGTCTATTTCTGCCCGGTGCATCCTGTACACATTTTTGATATTCCAGATCCATTGATCCATCAGGCCATAACTATGATGGGCCATCGCGGCACCAACGCCACCACAATTGTGATGACCACAAACAATGATGTGCCGTACTTTTAAAATTTCCACTGCAAATTGTAACACGCTCAATAAATTTAGATCCGTCGGAATTACCAGGTTTGCGATGTTTCGATGAACAAAAATTTCACCCGGATGAGTACCGGTGATCCTGTCTGCAGGCACGCGACTATCACTACAACCGATCCATAACGTTTCAGGCTTTTGCAAATTCACCAGTCTTTGAAAATATTCCGGATCTTCTTTGACCTGCGCTTCTGCCCATTCTTTGTTGTTTTTTAAAAGTTTTTTATATGCTTCCATTTTTCTTTGTTTATTTCAATGTTTTAAAAAATGCTGAATCGTAAAATTATAAAATATAATTTTTTACGGGTTCAAACCTCCGCACACACTAATAACCTGCGCCGTTATGTAAGAACTCAGATCACTTGCAAGAAACAGCGTAACATTCGCAATTTCTTCGGCGCTTCCAAAGCGGCCCAAAGGAATTTTTTCTAAAAATGTTTTTGCCGCTTCGCCTTCTTTTAAATAATGCGTCATATCTGTTTCAACAAATCCTGGAGCAATGGCATTACACCGGATGTTTCGGCTTCCCAGTTCTGCGGCAACAGATTTGGTAAAACCAATAATTCCGGCCTTGCTCGCGGCATAACTGCTCTGGCCCGCGTTGCCCCTCATTCCAATAATTGAGCTCATATTGATGATGCTTCCTTTGCGCGCTTTCATCATCGGACGGATTACCTGCTTCGTCATATTAAAGACACTTTTTAAATTGGTTGCCATCACTTCGTCCCATTGCTCAGGCGTCATTCTTAATAATAAATTGTCCTTTGAAATGCCCGCGTTGTTTACCAAAATATCTACCGTTCCAAATTCTTTTATTACATCATTTACCATTTTTTCACAATCAGAAAAATCAGCGGCGTTGCTTTTATATGCTTTTGCTTTTACACCAAAAGATTGTAAT
>JAHEZB010000439.1 GCA_023251285.1 Chitinophagaceae bacterium
AACCGTTACGCTTTCCACATCGTTCGGATCAAAGTTTCCACCGATAATTCCATCTACCACGAACAACGGACTTTGAGAAGCGTTTACGGATGAAATTCCTCTCAACCTTATTTCCGGCACCGCACCAGGTACTCCGGAACTATTTACGACTTGCAATCCGGCAACTTTTCCCTGGAGCATATCGCCAATGTTGCTCGAGGTTACATCGCGCAGCTTATCTCCGGAAACTACACTTACGGCGCTGGTTAGAGCGCTTTTGCTTTTTTCACTATAACCTACTACAACAATTTCTTTCTGTTGTTGATTATTATTTTGAAGGGTAACGTTGATTGTTGTCTTACCAGAAACATTTACTTCCTGTGTTTCCATTCCCACAAAAGAAAACACCAACACCCTTGAAGAATTATCCGGAACATCTATCCTAAATTCTCCATCGGCATTGGTGTTAGTGCCCAGGGTACTTCCCTTTATTAATACCGAAACTGCCTGAAGTGGTTTTCCATTTTGGTCGCTAACCTTTCCGGATATTAACTTAAGCGGAATCGCTGAAAGGAGTACAGGGTTTGATATTAATTTTTCTGCTTGCCTCTCTTTGATAACAATTGTTTTATCAACGATGGAATAAGTAAGTTCCGTCTTCTGCAAACACTGTTGCAGTGCATCTGGCAGCGATGCATTGTGTATTCTCACATCTACTTTTCCCGCCTTTTCCAAAAGTTCATAAGGATATAAAAAGTTATACCCGGTCTGTTTTTGGATTGCTTTAAATACTTTCTGTAAAGGCGCATCACGCATGGAAAGCGTGACTTTCTGTGAATAGCTTTTTGCAGTTACCTGCAGGCACGCCGTTAAAATTAAAATTGCTGTAAGTTTCATAATCAAAAGCGTTTTGGTTAAATTTTGCTTTGATCGAACAGAGAGAATCTTTAAAAACATAACTTTGTTTTTTTGGTTAAACAATGAACATTCCTGAATGATTGTATTATTGATAACTAAAAATTTCCGCCGGAAGTGTTGCAACCACTTCCGGTTTCTTTTTTTAGAAATTTTCTATTGGATCAGCTCGTGAACACTAACCCCCCGCTGCTGTGTTGATTATTCATCAACCAAGTATGGAGTAGTTTCCCAAAATCACGGCATGACCATCACTTTTTTATCCTGTATCTGAAAGTTTACTTCTCCTGTCAAATGCAGCATATTCAGCACTTGCGAAAGATTGACATCGCGTGAGATCGTTCCTCCAAAATGGCTTGAAACAGTTCCTTTATATTCCACATCCACATCGTACCACCTTGCCAACTGTCGCATGATGTCATGTATATCCGCCTTATCGAATTGGAATTTCCCTTCTTTCCACGCTATAATTTCTTCCACATCTACATTGTTGATTATTTTAATTTCACCGGATTTGTTCATTTGCGCCTGTTCCCCGGGTTTCAAAAAACTGGAACTATTATTCTTATTAATTTTTACACTTCCTTCTAATAAAGTTGTGCGAACCGTTGCTTCATTGTCGTACGAATTGATATTAAAATGAGTTCCCAAAACCTCAACTTCCATTCCATTCACTTTTACTTTAAAAGGCATTGCGGCATTTTTTGCTACTTCAAAATAAGCTTCTCCCAACAACTCTACTTTTCTTTCCTTTCCAACAAAACTTGCAGGGAAGCGAAGTGAAGAAGCAGCATTCAGCCACACTTTGGAGCCATCAGCAAGCATTAGTTGATATTGCCCACCCCGTGGCGTAGAAATGGTATTGTAGAGAACTTCAGAAGATTTATTTTTTAAAGTACTATAAGAAAGCATGCCATTTAGTTTTAAGATTTTTGAATTCCCTTGTGTAGTAAGTGTTCCATTCGCAGCGCTGTCAAGAATAATAGATGTGCCATTTGCCAAAGTAAGTACCGCTTTATTTTGGCCGGGCGGAACATCATTGCTTTTATCGGTTTGAATATTTTCCGTTTTGCTGACAATTTTTTCCTGTTTTGGTTTAAATAAATAATAAAGGGATACCGAAAGCATACAAATAATAATTGCGGCAGCAGCATATTGAATATTCCATCTCCTTTTTCTTTTCGCTGAACCCGTTGATACCACTGGCGTTTCAGCCTTTGCATCCTTCATCAGTAAAGCAAACTTTGCCTCTAATTCTGATTGTCTTAAAGGCATTTCTTTTCCCGATTTCTGCCAATAATCCTTTAAGGTTTGTGTAACACCTTCTGCATCTTTTCCATTTTCTATCATGGATAATAGCTGTTCAAATTCTTTGCTTGTGCAGGTATTGGCAAGGTATTTCTCTATCAAATCTTTTATTCTGCTATTTGGATTTTCCTCTCCTGGCATACTAAAAATATTTCTTTACAAAATCGTTTACCCTATAAAGACGATTAAATGAAAGTGCACAACTAATGGAGTCAGAAAAAATTTTCATTACTTTATTACTTGCGGCATAATTGCCACCAGTAATGCGATATCAAAATTTTTAGAAAGATAGGTGCGGATGAATCGTTGTGCTTCAACTATATGGTTATTAATAGTATTCCTTGAAAGATTTAATTGTACCGCAATCTGATCATGAGTCATATCCTGTTCACGACTCAATTGATATACTTTCTTTCTTTGGGGAGGCAAAAGAGAAACCGCTTCCCGCAATTTGTTTTGATATTCCTGCACAAGAATTGATGAATCGGCAGTTGTATTATTTACCAACTGAATATTCTCCCACAAAAGATCCTGGAACTTTGGATCTCTTGCGACAGAGCGTAAAAAATCGATCGATTTATTATGCGCAACCCGGAAAAGAAAGGCATTGAAGCTGTGAATTTGAGGAATAATATCTCTACCCAACCAAATTTTCAAAAACACATCCATTACTAATTCTTCGCTTACCTGTTTCGATTTTATAAATCCAAAAATATACTGGTATAATTTCTCATAATAACTTTCGAACAAATTTCTGAAAGCCTTTTCATCACCTTCAGACACTTGTGTGAGCAGCTCTTTTTCTGTTTCAAAATTAGGATGTCCCATTTATGACTAATTTAAACCATTTGCTAAGGTAATTTCAACAAAAGGTAAAATTAAATTCTCACCAGGCAAATTCTGGTATTCGCTACTTGTAACGCTTGACCGGTTTCCGCATAATTAAACCACTGTGAGTAATCTCTTCTCAGAACGAAATGGCCGTGATTAACTAGAAGGAATATTTCGTTTCGCTAATACCGGATGAATCTAACACAATCCAACATCGCCTGGTTTATTTCTCCATTCATATTCTCATTCCAACTTTCAAAACTAATCGAGAAGTGATGCGACCCCTTTGTCAATGGTACTTTCAAAGAATTGCTCCAACCCCAGTTGCTCCATTCATCTTTTCCTCTTTGAGGAAAAACCAAAGTACCAGACTTTTGATTATCTACATAAAAAGT
>JAHEZB010000440.1:0-459 GCA_023251285.1 Chitinophagaceae bacterium
GCTATCAGCAAATCGATGAAAGTGAAGCGTATTCTTCCTTTCCGGTTGAGACGAATGGTCGGCCCGTTTATTTTTATGGATCATGCCGGCCCTGTTTTGCAAACGCCTTCTTCATTATCGTCTTTGGATGTATTGCCGCATCCACACATCGGCCTTTCTACCATCAGTTATCTTTTTGGCGGCCAGGTTACTCATCGTGATAGTCTGGGTGTGGAGCAAATAATCCGGCCCGGAGAAGTAAACTGGATGACTGCCGGCAGTGGCATTTCTCATTCAGAAAGATTCGAAGATCCGGCGGCGCTCGCAGGAGGGGAACTGGAAATGATACAAACATGGGTAGCGCTTCCTGAAAAAGATGAAGAGGATGCTCCTTCTTTTTCTAATTACACGCCGGATCAGCTGCCCGTGTATACGGACAAAGGAATCTGGATGCGAATGATAGCTGGCAGTGCTTATGGG
>JAHEZB010000440.1:469-3427 GCA_023251285.1 Chitinophagaceae bacterium
CGTGTAAAAACAAATTCGCCTTTATTTTACCTGCATGCAATAGTCCAGGAAGGCGCTTCATTTGGTCTTCCAAAAGAACATAGTGAAAGAGGATTTTATATTGCAAAAGGAGGTGTGGAAGTCGCGGGGAATAACTATCATGCCGGTCAAATGCTGGTTTTCAATAAAAATGAAGAACCAACAATCCGGGCAAAAGAAAATACGACCCTGATGCTTTTAGGTGGCGAACCACTGGGAGAAAGATTCATTTGGTGGAATTTTGTTTCGTCCCGCAGAGAGCGGATTGAACAGGCAAAGGAAGATTGGAAACAAGGCCGTATCAAATTACCACCTGCCGACAATCATGAATTTATTCCGCTGCCGGATGATAAATCACGCCCTGCAGGAAGCGCACCAAAACCGGAGCCTCTGTCGTGAAAAAGCATTTTTAATCCACAGGTTCCAGGTCTTTTTTAGCCAGCCAGCCACGCGTTGATTCGCCTTTTTTGTTGGTATAAACTACATACACAAAACCATTCTCTTCCTGAGTAGGAATTAATACGAGGTCTTGCCGCGGCTGCAGATAAAAACTTTTTCGTTTGCTTGAATCAGGTGCGGAATGAAAGTATGTTTTGTTAACAACGGTATATCGTTTCGATCCATTTGGCACATGCTCAACTTTATCTACCGCATGCGAAGTGTTTTTTGTATCTGCCTTTTTTTTCGTTTTCTCTTGTTTAATTCCTGATGGAATTTTTGAAGATTGAACCGGGAGATTAGATATCGTTTTTACGGAATCTAAATCAGTCATGCCATAAGAAGACGTTTTCTTATGGTCTTTAAAATAATACAAATACGACCAGCCGGCAGTAATCACCAAAATCAATATAAGAAGCAGTGGAGTAACCACTTTTCTTTTTCGCTTTCGTTTTTGCAATGGAGGAGGCCCTGCATAAAAATGTTCAAGACTGTCTTTTTTTGTAGCAACAATTGCCTTTCCATCTGCCTGAATCTGATCATTTTTTTCAACAGGATTATCTGATTGCAGCCCTGATGAAATCAATTTGTAATCATTAAAATTCAAATTATAATTATTCTTTTTTATATCATAAACGTTTATAAAAAAACAATTTCGGTTTGATATCTCTTTCCGTTTTTTCCATTGATCAAAAAGAACATTAACCTCGGCTAATTCTTCCGAAAGAAGGATCTCATTTTGATTTGAATTTATAATTGTTTCATTTATGGTACGCTTTTTCTTTGGCTTTTCCATTTTGCAAAACCAAACCTCGCTGGTAGTTTCTGATTCCTGTTTATTAAAAACTAGAATGCCTGCAGCCGAGTAAGATTTGCTCCGCGGAGATATATGGATCACTCCTTCGAGGTTCGTATCATCAACGATTTCTTTACGAATGTTTTCAAACTCCGGAAGAAAACTTTTTAATAAATTTTCGGACACCAATACAATCGCGCGGCTGCCGGCTTGCAGGTTTTCGAGAACATTTTTTAACAGAATGATTTCCATTTGCTCATCTGCTACGTTACCTTCCCCGAACGTGTGATCTGCATTACCTACAGGCAATAAATTGGAAATCAAAAGTGTTGGTTTTTGGGTAAATGTTACTTCTGTAGAAGTTAACAGTTCCACATCCGGCTCATTCATTCCATGAAGCATCATCCGCATTCCTGCTATACGAAGGAGGCTGGCATTCGATTCCAGGCCTTTTAAATTTCGGGAAAGAGCCTGTTTGGAATGCGCGTGATTGTTTTCAATATACTCAGCAGCATCGATCAAAAGAGTTCCGTTGGCAGTAGAAATATCACAAATGAGATCATCAGGGTGCGGTTCAGAAATCGAAACCATCAATGTGGAAATATATTGGGGAATAAATTGTGGGTCGTTCTGCGTTGTTTGAGCTTTATCAAGCAGATATTCGATAATCCCGCGTTGAGTAGCCGTATCAGACGATTCAATTAAATTAACGAGCTCAATGACATTCAAAAGTAACCTGGAAGTGGGTTTCAACATTAAAGGCGTTCTAAAAAACCGGCTGTATAAAAAATCAGATTGCCCATATTCATTCATCAGGTCAAGAATTCCAAATTGCCTGCTAAAAAGATCATGGATGGCTTGTGCGTCCAAGTCTTTAAATTGAGACCAGGTGAATTCTTCAATTTCTTTGGTAAGAATAAAATGACTGGATTTGAGAGACGACACTTTTTTTGAAATCAAATCGAGGTCATCTGACTTTTTCAGAAAATAAATATAACCGGCGAGATCAAGAATAGCGATGGGCCTTAAATTACTGACAGGCCAGCAATTATCCCATTTCTCATCGATAAGTTGTTTTAAATTTGAAGTAAGCATAGTCGTTAAATCTACATCCTATAAACAAAAACTTTGCTAAAAATCTTTTCTGCTTCAATATGGCTTGAATTACGCGTTAAAGATTTAAAAAATTAATAAAAGGTTAACTGACTAAATCAAAGAACCACAAACGGTTATACCTTTTTATGATAATAATTTTTCAAGTTTCACATAGAAAAAAATTGGTCACCTTTTAAAATTTCCTGCTGATTTATTGTTGCCTTTAACAAAAAAAATATAAGTACGGAAAGAACAATTGGCTCATAGTTTTATCTTTACAGAAATCGTAACCCATAAAAATAAATTATGAAACAACTCTTTATGATGCTATTGCTTTTCTCTTTTTTCCACGTAAAAGCCCAAGAGAATCACAGTCTATTAAATGAAAAAGCAGATAGCGTATTTACCGGTCAGATCATTAAAGACAAAACTAAAAATACGAGAATTTATTTAACCGGATTTCAACAAACACTTGACAATGCCGGTGTTTATACCACTACTTATATTTTCGGTTCAAAGATGTCAAAGCCAACAATTGACGTTGATATGAATCTGAAATTTGATCAGCCATTGCTTTTCGATGGCCCTATTGGATTTCAGTATGGCCCTTA
>JAHEZB010000441.1 GCA_023251285.1 Chitinophagaceae bacterium
ATTGTTTTGGTTGCCAATATTTTTGAATTTTTCGGCCATCCTTTTTTTAATGTCGATACAAAAGGAATGTTGAAATTTGATTCATTCGGCCTTCATTTTAATACCATTGCTTTTATCTGTACTTTATTATTTTTTCTTTTAAATGGAAAGGATTTTGAAAAGATTGGCATTCACGTATCGGAATACTTTGCTTTGATGTTTTTTGTCTTGTGCGGACTTTCAGTTTTATCCTCCTTTAATACTTTATTGTTACTTTTTCTGGGGATCGAAATTTTATCCATTCCCTTGTATATACTAACGGGAAGCGATAAACGAAATTTAAAAGGCAACGAAGCTGCGCTGAAGTATTTATTAATGGGTGCTTTTTCCACCGGCATTTTGCTGATGGGAATTGCTTTAATTTATGGTGGAAATACGCTCGGTTCATTTTATATAGATGCGATCAATTTGGGCACCGGGAATCTTCCGGTATTAATCGCTGGCGGATTGGTTTTGGTTTTGGTCGGGATTTCTTTTAAAGTTTCTGCAGCGCCTTTTCATTTCTGGGCGCCTGATGTTTATGATGGAGCTCCGGCAGTAGTTTCTTCGTTTATGATGACCATTGTAAAAATTGCTGCGTTTGTGGCCTTCTTTAGATTATTCCTCACGTCTTTCGGAGCCATGCAGCATCAATGGCAAATGTTGATTGTAGTTATTACAGCCGCGACTTTATTGATTGGAAATATTACTGCTGTATTTCAAAAGAGTGTAAAGAGAATGCTGGCCTATTCGAGCATTTCACATGCGGGCTTTATGATGTTCACACTTTTTGCGCTCAATGATACTGCAAAAGAAGGATTGCTTTTATATGCAGCTGCTTACAGTATCGCAACCATAGGCATTTTTGCTGTTATTATAAAGATGTCTGATTATTCTATTGAAGGATTTAACGGACTTGGAAAGAAACAACCCCTGCTTGCATTAACTGCTGTAATTTTCCTTTTGTCATTAACGGGAATTCCTTTAACGGCCGGCTTTACAGCCAAATTTTATGTTTTAATGGCAGCGGTAAAAGATGGCCATCAATTGTGGCTTGTGGTTCTCGCAGTTATTTGTGCAGCAATTGGCGCAGTTTATTATTTCAAAGTGATACAGGCAATTTATTTCAAGGAACCGGTTCCCGGTGTCAATGATGATATTCAGGTTTCTTCTTCTTTTAAATTTTTATTAGTCATAACTGCTGCTCTTATCATTCTTTTGGGGGTTCTTCCGGGCTTATTAATTGATTGGATTTATTATTGATGGTTTAAAAGAATAACATCTTCTCGGGTTTTCTTTCTGCAATTTTAAAAAAATCATTTTTAAAATTATGAAACGATAACTTGGCCTAAATTTTAAATAAATCATTACAATTTTCTCCCTTCGCTAATCTAACTTTTTAGCATTGCCTCAATTGAGTTAATTTTGTAAATTCTATTACTTCAAATTAATCGAATATAATTTAATGATTTCTCCTTCAAGATACCTTCTTACAGCGGCGTTGCCTTATGCAAACGGTCCGGTCCATATTGGTCATTTGGCTGGTTGTTATTTGCCCGCGGATATTTATGCAAGATTTTTAAGAGCTAAAAAGGCGGATGTAAAATTTGTCGGCGGCACCGACGAGCATGGTGTTCCTATTACCATCCGGGCAATGAAAGAAAATGTTTCGCCCCAGGAAATCGTTGATAAATATTACAGGATCATCGCGGAAAGCTTTGAGCAAATGGGCATTTCATTCGATATATTCTCGCGCACATCCAAAGAGATCCATCACAACACGTCACAGGATTTCTTTCTGAATTTGTACGAAAAAGGATTGTTCGAAGAAAGAGAATCCGAACAATTTTTTGATGAAGAAAAACAAATGTTCCTGGCCGACAGATATATCGTTGGAACCTGTCCGATCTGTGGGAATACAAATGCTTATGGTGATCAATGTGAAAAATGCGGATCGTCTTTAAGTCCGGAACAGCTGATCAATCCGCGCAGTGTTTTGAGTGATGCCATTCCTGTAAAAAAGAAAACAAAACATTGGTATTTTCCTTTACAGAATTATGAAGAATTTTTGCGCAAATGGATTCTGGAAGATCATAAAGACTGGAAGAATAATGTGTATGGCCAATGCAAAAGCTGGCTGGACAATGGTTTGCAGCCACGAGCGATGACCCGCGACAGCAACTGGGGCGTGAAAGTTCCGTTGCCTGATGCTGAGGGAAAAGTGTTATACGTTTGGTTTGACGCGCCAATTGGATACATTTCTGCTACCAAAGAACTCACCAATTTGTGGACTGATTACTGGTATAAAGAAGATACAAAGCTTGTTCATTTCATCGGAAAAGACAATATCGTTTTTCATTGTATTATTTTTCCTGCGATGCTGAAAGCGCATGGCGATTTTATTTTGCCAACCAATGTTCCTGCAAATGAATTTTTAAATATCGAAGGTCAAAAAGTTTCTACCAGCCGCAACTGGGCAGTTTGGATCGATGAATATTTAAAAGATTTCCCCGGTCAGCAGGATGTGTTGCGTTATGTGCTTTGCGCCAACGCCCCTGAAACAAAAGATAATGATTTTACCTGGAAAGATTTCCAGGATCGTAACAACAGCGAGCTGGTTGCCATCTTTGGAAATTTTGTGAACCGCACTTTTGTGCTGATGCATAAATTATGTGGGGGAAAAGTGCCACCGTTGCATTCGGCAAATATGGATGATGCCGATAAAAAAATGATCGAAGAATTTGCGAATACAAAAACTAAAATTGAAAGTTTAATCGAACAATTCAAATTTCGGGAAGCGTTATATGAAGTAATTGATCTTGCCAGAAAGGGAAATAAATACATGCAGGATAAACAACCCTGGATAGAAGCAAAACAAACAAACGACGACGGACAACCTACCAGCGAAGCACAGCAAAAGATTGATAACTGCCTTCATATTTGTTTGCAATTGTGTGCCAATCTGGCAATTTTTATCAATCCGTTTTTGCCTTTTACTGCAAAGAAGATGATGCATATGATGAAAGTGATGGAAAGAATGCTGGAATGGGAAAATGGTGGAAAATTAAAACTTTTAAGTACCGGTTATTCTTTGAGAGCGCCGGAGTTATTATTCAGAAAAATTGAAGATTCAGAAGTGAAAGCACAGGTCGAAAAACTTAATAGTGGTCTTGCTTTGAGCAGTGAAAAGGCAGCAGAGAAAGAGATGGTAACTGAAAAGAAAACACTTACCCCTGAACAAGCTGTTGAAAATAAAACTGAAGAAAGTTCTGATTTAAAACCAGGAATTACTATTGAAGATTTTGCAAAAATAGATTTGAAAGTTGGAACGATTTTATCGGCACAAAAAGTGGAAAAAGCAGATAAATTATTAAATCTTCAAATTGATTTAGGATTTGAAATAA
>JAHEZB010000442.1 GCA_023251285.1 Chitinophagaceae bacterium
GCCGATAGTTTCTGAAGGCGGAGTAAAGCTTCCTCCACCGCTTTTATTTGGGTTTGTCGTAACTGCTCCCGCTCCATAGTCATTTTTTCGATAGGTATTATATAAAGGTGAACTGCTGCCGAGCCTGGTATCCCGGTAAATATGACTTCTTTGTGAGGAATCTGTTGTAGGATAAGTTTCGGATGGAGCGCTTCCACTTCCTTTATTCGGATTGGTTGTTATAGCTCCGGCACCGTAATCATTTTTTTTGTATGTATTGTATAATGGGGAACTGCTTCCTAGCCTGGTGTCCCGGTAAATATGTGGCTGAGGAGTAGAGTACTCATTCGGCAGAGGTGCTGATTGGGCCGGTTCATAAGTTCTGTCCTGCGATAGTTTTTGATTTTGAGTTGTATCCTGGGAGAAAACGCAGTTGGAAATAAAAAATCCGGAAAGGAATATGGCGATGGTTTTTGCTTTCATAATACTTAGATTTTATACTTAAAAACCATAAATAACATGCCATAAATGATTTTAAAAGTCAGAATCGTTTCTACAATAAATCTTGGGAAAAGAAGAATTGTTAAATAATTCAGTTCTCAGCAAAGCAGTAAATAATCATGATTTTGATTCTTGCGAGTGTATTTTTTACTAAAACTATGACGCCTATCTTTTTAGACTCGACGTTATTCTTTCTAATTATTTGAACTTCGAACAAAAAAAATCCCGCTACAACTTGTAACGGGATTTTTTTTAAGATTAAGAAACTCACTATGCGTTATCTTCTGATTTCGTTTCCGCTTCACTTGCTTTTTCTGCTTCTGCTACAATTTGCTTCGGCTCATTTGCAGGTGGAGGAGGAGTTTGTGCCAGGGTCGCTTCAGCTTTTACTTCTGCATCTGGTTTTTCTTCCGCTTTCTTCTTTTTAGAAGAAGCTTTTTTCTCTTCTGCTTCAGTATCTGCTGGTTCCGCTTTTGCTTTTGATGGAGAACTTTCCTGGTTTGTTTCGTTATCCATTTTCTTTTTCAGGTCAGCTAAAACACCCAAATCGCCTAAAGTCGTTTTTTCAACTTTGCTTTGAATATTCTTCACGGCTTTTTTGGTAGTTTCTGCATCGGCTCTCTTTTCATTCAACTGAGCATTTTTCTCTTCAGCTCTTTCTTTTTCCCAAATGCGGCTGTGGCTTAAAATGATCTTTTTATCGTTGCGGTCAAATTCAATCACCATAAACGGCGCAATTTCATCCAAACCAATCAGTTTATCATCTTCACGACGCAGATGACGTGCAGGAGCAAAACCTTCCAATCCATAAGGAAGCTGAACGGTGGCGCCCTTGTCGTCGCGGCGGGTAACGGTTCCTTCATGAACGCTTCCAACAGGGAAAGTTTCTTCCAAAGAATTCCATGGATCTTCTTCTATTTGTTTGTGACCCAACTGAAGTTTACGGTTTTCTTTATCAATGCTCATAATGATCACATCAATCGTTTCGCCCACTTTAATGTATTCATTAGGATTGTTGAAGCGTTTCAACCAGCTAAGATCGCTGATATGAATCATGCCACCGATGCCTGGAGAAAGTTCTACAAAAACACCGTAAGGAGTAATATTTTTCACCAAACCTTTGTGTTTGCTTCCGGCCGGGAATTGCATTTCAATTGTATTCCATGGGTCTTCTGTCATTTGTTTGATAGAAAGGCTCATCTTGCGATCTTCTTTGCTCAATGTCACAATCTTTGCTTCGTATTCGTCGCCTAATTTGAAGAATTCTTTTGCATTAATAGGAGTATTTGCCCAGGTAATTTCACTTACGTGAACCAATCCTTCAACACCCGGATAAATTTCGAGGAATGCGCCGTAATCTTCAATATTTACCACTTTTCCTTTTACGATTTCGCCTTCTTTAATGTTTTCAGGCAACGTATCCCACGGATGTGGAGTCAATTGTTTTAAACCAAGGCTGATGCGTTTTTTATCATCATCAAAGTCAAGAACTACAACGTTCAGTTTTTGATCCAGTTTCAATACTTCACTTGGATGATTGATACGTCCCCAGCTAATGTCGGTAATGTAAAGTAAACCGTCTAAGCCGCCAAGGTCGAGGAATGCACCAAAATCGGTGATATTCTTGATGGTTCCTTCCAATACCTGTCCTTTTTCCAGTTTGCCGATGATTTCAGCACGTTGTTGTTCGATATCGCTTTCGATTAATGCTTTGTGAGATACCACGGCATTCTTAATGGCTTCATTAATTTTCACCACTTTAAATTCCATTGTTTTTCCAACGAACTGGTCGTAATCTGTAACAGGTTTCACATCGATCTGAGAACCCGGTAAGAATGTTTCCATTCCAAAAACATCCACAATAAGTCCGCCTTTGGTTTTGCTGGTAACAAGACCAGTAACGATTTCGCCTGTTTTATGCATCTCCACAATTCTTTCCCATGCACGTGTTGTACGCGCTTGTTTACGGCTTAAATGCAAATTACCGTCTTTGTCTTCTTTTTCTGCAACCATTACTTCCACTTCATCACCAACTTTTAAGTTTGGCATATCCCGAAATTCATTCAAGCCAACTAAGCCATCACTTTTAAAACCTATATTCACAACAACATCTGTTTTGGTCATGGCCACTACCGTTCCATTAACCATTTCACCATCGTTGATTTGCTTAAAAGTTTTGTCGTAAACTTCATCATACTTTTCTCTTTCAGATTGATTGTATGAAGTCACATTTCTTTTGTCAATGCTCCAGTCAAAATCATCATGAGGAGTAGAAAGTGCTTCTTCGTGAACCTGCTCGTCTGTGGGCTGTGGTTCAGTAGCAGCTACTGTTGATTCTGTTTCCGGAAATTCAGGAAAAGGAACACCTTCAATGCCTCCCTGAGGTTTCGGGCTTTCTAAAATTTCCCTTGTTTCCAGCTTTTCCTGGTTTACTTCTTTGTTTTCTGTATCCATTATTTTTTAGCAGGTAAATTTGTTGTTGCTGTGTCCGGGCGGACCCTGCTTATCAGCATTTTAATTGTAAATGTTGTAGAAATTGAAACTCCCAAATTTTATTTTGGGAGTGCAAAGGTAAGAAAATATGGGATTATTCTTCATCTAAATCGATTTTGATGAAAGAAAAAACATGCTAAAAGGTTTGTTGTTTTTCAATAAAAAAAAGTATAGAATCGCTTCTACACTTTTGATTGATTTAGGGAATTACTATATATAATTCTTATTTCACCTCGTTGAGAATATTCTTCTGAGCGCGGTTTGATAGATAGATTTGAAAACCAAAACCAAGATTAATGGTGCTGCTGTAAGCCTGGCTTCCAAATCCTACTATTCCGTTATATTTTAATAGCGTTTCCAAGCCTACATTCGGGCTGATAAAATAAGCATAGCCAGGGCCGATTCCTAAACCCAAACCATTCGTACTTACATGGGCCGTATTATTTCCT
>JAHEZB010000443.1 GCA_023251285.1 Chitinophagaceae bacterium
CTGAAAGATATTGCAACGATAAAAGATACGATGAAGACCAGTGAAAGCTATGCACGTTTAAATGGAAAAAATGTAGTGACGCTCAATATTATTAAAAGAGCCGGTGAAAATTTGATCCAGACTTCTGACGATGTAAAAAAATCAGTGGAGGAAATGAAGTCCACCATTTTGCCATCAAATTTGAACGTAGTGATTACAGGCGATCAAAGCCGCTCTACACGCACCTCTTTTAATGATTTGGTAAATTCCATCGTCATCGGATTTGTATTGGTTCTTTTGATCCTGATGTTTTTTATGGGCGTTACCAACGCGTTTTTTGTGGCGCTTTCTGTCCCGCTCAGTATGTTTGTGGCTTTCCTGTTTTTGCCCGCAGCAGACCTGATTGTAGGCGGAAATGTAACCCTCAACTTCATCGTGCTTTTCGCATTGCTTTTTGGCCTCGGAATTATCGTGGATGACGCGATTGTGGTAATAGAAAATACGCATCGTATTTTCATGGAAAACAAAGGGAAACTTTCCATTTTTGAATCCGCGAAAATGGCTGCGGGAGAGATTTTTATTCCGGTGCTTTCGGGTACACTTACTACATTGGCGCCATTTATTCCCTTACTTTTCTGGCCGGGAATTATCGGGAAGTTCATGATCTATCTGCCTACAATGCTGATCTTCACATTAACCGCATCGTTGATAGTTGCTTTTATTATGAACCCGGTATTTGCGGTAGATTTCATGAATCATCCGGAAGAGCATGGTGTAAAAAGAAAATCTGCCATTTTCAAAAGCAAAGCGTTTTTAATTCCATTGGTTGCGGGTATTTTCTTCGACCTGGTGCATGTGCCTTTCTTAGGAAATTTGCTGATTTTCTTCTCACTCATCGTGGTACTGAACACGTATCTTTTTGATAGCTGGATTCATAAATTTCAAAATAATGTGTTACCCGCGATCATGCGTAATTATGAAAAATTATTGCGCTGGGCTGTCGGCGGATGGCGGCCGGTTTGGCTTTTGGTGGGCACATTTGTGTTGCTGATTTTTTCTCTCATACTCTTTAAAATCAGGAATGTTCCAGTGGTTTTCTTCCCTAAAGGTGATCCCAATTTCATTTATGTTTATTTGAAATTGCCGGTGGGTAGCAGTGTGGATTACACCGATTCTATAACGAAAGAAATTGAACATAAAGTAACAAAGATCCTGGACGGTCCATCCGGGAAACCAAATCCGATCGTGGAAAGTGTAATTTCAAATGTGGCTGTTGGAGCTTCTGATCCTTCGAGTGGTGACCGCAGTACACAACCAAATCTTGGCAGGGTACAGGTTTCCTTTGTTGAATATGAAAAAAGGAACGGCGTTGGTACAGAGCCTTATCTTGATTCTATCCGGCAGGCGATCAAAGGAATTCCGGGAGCGCAAATCTCTGTTGCGCAGGAACAAAACGGTCCGCCTACCGAGCCGCCTATTAATATCGAAGTGGCAAGTGAAGATTTTGATGTACTTACTTCCACGGCTACGGAATTAAAAACATACCTCGATAGTTTGCAAATTCCGGGAGTGGAAGAATTAAAACTGGATGTGGACCTCACCAATCCTGAGATTACGTTATCAATAAACCGGCAGCGTGCAATGATTGAAGGCGTATCTACTGCACAAATCGGGCAGCAGATCAGAACCGCGCTGTTCGGCCTGGAAGTGTCTAAAATAAAAAGCGGCGAAGATGAATACAAGATCCAATTGCGCAATAATGAATTGCAAAGGAAAAATCTGTCAGACCTGTTGAATATGAACATTGTTTTCCGTGATATGGCCAGTGGGGGACAGGTGAAATCAATTCCAATCAGTTCATTAGTAGACGTTGATTACACGAGCACTTATGGAAGTATCAAAAGGAAAAATGTGAAACGTGTGATCACCATTTTCTCGAATGTGCTGTCAGGATATACGCCGACAGAAGTGAACAAAAACATTGCCACAGCGATTGATAATTTTAATAAAAAAGCCACGAATGTTACCATCAAACAAACCGGTGAAGGAGAACAGCAGGCGGAAACAGGAGCGTTCCTTGGAAAAGCGTTGATGGTAGCGCTAATGCTGATCTTATTTATCCTGGTGCTTCAGTTTAATTCTATCAGCAAACCGGTGATTATTCTTACAGAAATCTTATTCAGTGTCATCGGTGTCATCCTTGGATTCTCGATTACAGGAATGGGAATATCAGTAGTAATGACGGGAATAGGAATTGTAGGACTGGCGGGCATTGTGGTGAAGAATGCGATATTGGTAATTGATTTTGCTGATGAACTAAGGGCTCGTGGAATGAAGACAAGAGAAGCAGTGATCCAGGCTGGAAAGATCAGGATTATCCCGGTATTGCTTACGGCGCTTGCAGCCATCTTCGCATTGCTTCCTTTAGCAATCGGTTTCAATATTAACTTCGTAACCATGTTCACCGATTTGAATCCGCATATTTTCTTTGGTGGTGATAGCGCTGTATTCTGGAAGCCGCTTGCGTGGACGATCATCTTCGGTTTGGCGTTCGCATTCTTCATGACACTCATCATGGTTCCAAGTATGTACCTGATTGCTGAAAGGCTGAAAAGGCCTATGAGAAGGCAGTTTGGAGGAAGATGGATCTCCATCATGGGTATTCCGCCGTTGACCTTGTTGTTTATTCCATTAATGTTTGTAACGATGTTTATCCATAACGCAAAAGTGAGAAGGAGAAAAAGGATTTTGGGAAATAAAGTAGGAATGAGGTGGATTGGTAGTTGGTTTTGATGTTGATGTTTAGTTTAAATATGCCTGCAGGAATCATTTCTTGCAGGTTTTTTTTTGAAAATAATATTGCCGGGAAAATGAAAAAAAGAAATGGTATTATTTGTTTGTTTACTGTTACGTTATAAAAATAATTTCGTTTTTACTTTTAATATTCAAAAAGCTACTATAGTTTTAGCCCCGATTTATTTACCAAAATTAAAACCAAACTAAAATGAAGTACTATCTCAATGTCTTAAAGAATTACGCAACTTTTTCAGGAAGAGCCCGTAGAAGTGAATACTGGTATTTTGCTTTATTCAATGTAATTTTTGCAGTTGCTGCGATAATGCTCGACAGAGCATTCGGAACGAATTTTAGCTTCGAAACAGCAGCCGGACCTATTGATTTGCCTTATGGATACGTATACGCTGTGTATGCCCTATTCATTTTGTTGCCAAGCCTGGCGGTATTGGTAAGGCGGCTTCATGATGTTGGAAAAAGTGGGTGGTTTATTTTAATTTCCCTTATTCCACTAGCTGGTTCTATTTGGATTTTGATTCTAATGTGTACTGACAGCCTTCCAGGTAAAAACCAGTATGGTTTTAATCCAAAGGGCATTGGAAATTACGACGAAATCGATGAACTTGGTGACTATTTGGCTAAATAAAGAA
>JAHEZB010000001.1 GCA_023251285.1 Chitinophagaceae bacterium
TTTCCGGTTTTTGGTCCGCCGTAGTATGCAGGTACATCAAATGAAGGGAAGTTTGTCATTATCTCGGGAACGGTGGTTTTAGTTATTCTATTTAAAATCAAACCGATTGTCCCTACTTCGTTGTGCTGTACGATTAAGATTACTGATCTTTTTACATACGGGTACTCTTTTACTAGAAGTGGTGGTAGCATTGGTTGAGCAACAAGCAGCATTCCAATTCCAGGCACCTTCATTTTTGGATCAGCGCTTATTTTCTTTTTCATGGGTACAGGGGTTTTAAGTAAATTTTCGTAACTATATAATTAAATCAATGGTATGGCAAGGATCTTTGCCACAGCCGTGGTCACCAAAACTTGCCTTTTTGGCTTTTTTGTATATAATGAGCCTCATGTTTTCAATCACTGCAAAAGCTCGCACTGCGGGCACAAAGGGCGCTCTTGAGACCGGTTATATGCCGGCTGTATTTTACGGTGCTGGCAAAGAAACTACTTCTATTGCTGTATCGCTTAAAGAGTTCGAAAAGGTTTGGAAGAATGCCGGCGAATCTTTAACCGTTACTCTCGAAACTCCATCTGGAAAGGTGGAAACGCTTATTCATGAAGTACAGGTTGATCCTGTAAAAGGTTTTCCTATTCACGCTGACTTTCTTGTTATCGATATGAATAAGGAAATTGAAGTTGGTGTACCGCTTGAGTTTACTGGCGAAGCACCAGCGGTAAAACAAGGTCTTGGTTCACTCACGAAGGTGCTCCATGAGCTTGAAATTAAGGCCCTTCCGAAGGATCTTCCACACTCAATCACTGTTGATATCTCGTCTCTTGCAACACTCGAAGATAAGATTCACGTAAGTGATATCGTATTACCAAAGGGGGTTGTTGCGGTTACTCCAGCTGAAGAAGTAGTTGCTCTCGTTCAGGCTGCAAAGGAAGAAAAAGAAGAAACTGGACCAGTTGATCTCTCTGCAATTGAAGTGTCTGTTGAGAAAGGTAAGAAAGAAGACGCCGAAGCTCCTGCTGACGAAACAAAATAAAGATACTCAAATAAAAAAGACCCCTTCTGGGGTCTTTTTTATTTGTAAGAAACAGAATCTGTTTTCGGCTTATGTTATAATAACGCCATGTTTAGAAAAGTACTTATATTTTCACTCGTTGTTCTTTTTGCGACAACTGCATTTGTCTCAAGAGGGCTTGCCGCATACGACTGCACGATTCCAACGGCGGATGCTGCTCAAAAACAGCTTTGCCAGCAACAGTTAAATGATTTGGAAAAACAACTCGCAGACCTTACCGCCAAATCAAATGCCTTAAAAGGCCAAGCTGGGACATTAAAAGGGGATGTAACGTTGCTTACTGCCCAGATCAATGCATTGAAAACGAAAATAAAAGCGCGTTCAGTCGCTATTGCACAGCTGAAGACCGATATTACTGAAAAAGCTTCTACCATTGAGACACTGCAAGAAAAGATTATCCGCGAACACCAGTCGTTGGCGCAACTCTTGCGTAAGACAAATGAAATGGATTCCAATACGATTGTAAACCTTGTTCTTTCGGATAACACGATTTCAGATTTTTACAGTGATGTCGAATCATTCCAATCAATCAAACGATCAGTAAAAGAATCAGTACAAGCAATCGATACCGCAAAGACTAAAACAGAATCAGAAAAAGCGGTGTTGCAAGATAAGCAAAATAAAGAGCTTGATGCAAAAGCTGAGCTCGAGATGTCGCAGAAACAAGTCGCAAAAAACCAGACTGAGAAACAGCAGCTGCTCTCTATTACAAACTCAAATATTTCTGAGTATGAAAAGCAAAAAGCTGCGAAGGCAGCACTTGCTGCAAAAATTCGTGCCGCACTCTTCAACCTTCGCGACACAGGAGCCATTCCGTTCGGCAAGGCGCTTGAATATGCAAATGCTGCATCACAAAAAACCGGTGTTCGTCCAGCGTTTCTGCTCGCCATCCTCACTCAAGAATCAAACCTTGGAACTGATCAAGGTTCGTGCTACCTCACTGATCCAACGACCGGAACAGGGTTCGGTATTCGCCGTGGAATTGTTGTTGCGAATGTAATGAAGCCAACGCGTGATGTTGGGCCGTTTCTTGAAATTACAAAATCGCTTGGACGCGATCCATATAAAACACTCGTTTCGTGTCCGATTGGCGGCTATGGGTACGGTGGTGCGATGGGCCCAGCGCAGTTTATTCCTTCGACCTGGAAAATGTTCATCAGTCGCTTGAGTACGGCGCTTGGCACAAAAACCCCTGATCCATGGGTACCACGTGATGCCTTCATGGCTTCTGCAATGTATTTGGGTGATTTGGGGGCAGGAGCGCAAACATACAGCTCTGAAAAGTCTGCAGCTTGTAAGTACTATGGAGGAGGGAGCGGCTGTACCACAGTGAGTTCGCCTTATGGTATAAGCGTGATGCAGAAAGCTCAAAATATCCAACTTAATATGATTGACCCATTGAACTAGGCCATATAATTGGCCGAAAAAGCAGCCCAAACCAGGATTTGCAAGTTTCCTTAAAGTGTGTTAACTTAGTCATACATATGAAAACAGAAATTCACCCAAAATACTTTACTAATGCTAAGATCACCTGCGCTTGCGGAGCTGTTTTCGCTATTCCTGGAACAAAGGAAGACGTACAGGTTGAAATCTGCAGTCAGTGCCATCCATTCTATACAGGTAACGAAAAAGTGCTCGATACAGCTGGCCGTGTAGATAAATTCAAGAAGCGCACAGCTCTCTCAAAGGAAAAAGCAAAAGCTAAGAAATAACGATAGTTTCACTCGAAAAATCGCCACCGTGAAAAACGGATAATGGCGATTTTTCTTTTGGCTGTTACAATAGTCTTATGTCTGATTTTAATCTCGAAGAATTGAAGAAGAATCACAAAACGTCGTATCTTGCGAACGAATACGAACGCATTTTGAAAGAGCAAAAATCAGTAGAAGATATGGCAGCCACTGACCCGAGTATGGCTGAAATGGCAGAAGAAGAACTTGAGGTTTTGAAGGAACAACGCGAAGGAGTGGAGCGACAGATTGCTGAAATTCAAAAATCAGAAAAAGTAGAAGAAGAATTTCCAAATGAAATTGTCATGGAAGTACGCGCTGGGGCAGGCGGTGATGAAGCCTCGCTTTTTGCTTGGCAACTTGCAGAAATGTATAAGCGCTACGCTGATGCTCATGGATGGGAATATAAAACAAACTATGCACCAGAAAATGAAGTCGGCGGCTACAAAGAAGCATCCTTTGAATTCAAAGGCAAAGATGTGTACCGCTTGCTTCGTCATGAGACAGGAGTTCATCGTGTGCAACGTGTTCCGGGAACTGAAAAAAATGGCCGTATTCATACCTCGACTGCTTCAGTTGCAATTCTTCCAATTCGTAAAAAAGTAAACTTTGTGATC
>JAHEZB010000444.1 GCA_023251285.1 Chitinophagaceae bacterium
GTTACATGCATAACACCTTCGTCGCCGATAAACTGAACTGATTCTTCGCCACCGGTGCCGCTTACAAAATTTACCTGCAAGGTGAGCTGGAAAGCAGGATGTTCTTTTGTTTCCGGGTAACTCATTATCCCTGTCATCACATCCGGCACATTTCTTCCGTCTTTCCAATGAGCCAATTGCCCTGAGGCGTAAATTTTGTCAGGACCTTTAGAGCCGGTTATCACATGCGTGCCCGAAATTAGATGTACAAACAGGTCGCCGGCCACACCTGTTCCGAATTCTTTATAATTGCGCCACCAGAAAAACTTTTTCGGATCATAAGGAATCTTCTGCATTCCTTCAATGTACCGGTCCCAATCCACTGTTTGAGGTGAAGCATCCAGCGGCATGGTATATTCCCATGCTCCATTCGCGCTTTGGCGATCATAGACTGCGTTTACCATATTTAACTTTCCAATTTCGCCGGATTTGTATAGCTCATTTGCTTTTGCATAGAGGATACTGCTCACACGCTGACTGCCGATCTGCATTGTTTTTTTACTGGCTTTTTGTGCATTGATCACACCCTGTCCTTCGCTGATGTAATGAACCATCGGCTTCTCACAATACACATGCTTTCCTTTGGCCAGCGCGTCCTTGCTGATGCGTGCATGCCACTGATCGCAGGTAGCAATGATAACCGCATCCACATCCTTTCTATCAAGAATTTTTCGATAATCGTTGGTGGTAAAAAGATCTTTGCCATAAACTTCTTTTGCTCTTTCAAGCCTGCCCGAATACAGGTCGCATGCACCAACCAGCTTCACGCCCGGCACTTTCAAAGATGTTTGCAGGTCGTTGTTTCCCATAATTCCCAGGCCGATCACTGCTATATTTATTTGATCATTTGCAGTAAATTTTCTTTCATACTGAAGAATCCGTTCTTCAACGTTTTGCTTGTCAGCCAGGGAAGCAAGTGGTGATGCCGCAATTGCTGCAGCCGTTCCTGCCAGCTGTTTGATAAAATTTCTACGGGATGGTTTTTGGTTCGCCATGATTTATTTTTTCGATGAATAAAAAAAGGAAAAGTAATCCGGTCAATAAATCCAAAAGATTTATTAGTGAATAAATGTAAAAGATTTTTCTGAGAAAGAGGGAAAGAGTTTATGAAATTATCGGGGGTGAAAAATGTGTTAGTGTATGAGATGCGAATGAGAAAATAACTGCCGGTTTTTTAATCTCTAAAATAATAACAATATAGCAGAGTGGATGAAGAAAGAGACTTTGTTCTTTTACCGACAATTTCACTTTCTTTCGACAATTCCATGAGCAATATTTTTCATGGAACTTGTTTTAGGTTAACTTATAAGTTATCTTTGTCTTCGTGACAACAGAACGCCAGATTATATTTCACAGACATTATTTTCAGGACTTTTACTTGGAACAAACTGAGAAAGTGCGTGAGAAAATTGGTTATGTATTTCGGGTTGTAAAGACGGTCGACAAGGTACCCGAGAAATTTCTGAAGCATCTTGAAGGCACAAACGGACTTTATGAAATCAGAATTGAGTCTGGTACGAATATCTTTCGAGTTTTCTGCTGCTTTGACAGAGAAAATATAGTCGTGCTTTTTAATGCCTTCCAGAAAAAAACTCAAAAGACACCAAAACAGGAAATTGAACTTGCAATAAAATTAAAAAATGAATACTTCAGATTAAAAGGAAAAACAAAATGAAAAAGAGCGAAACAATCAGGCAGACAAAAAATTTTGATGAACTGCTGAACATTCAATATGGAAAAATCGGAACAAAAAAACGGGATGAGTTTGAAAAGAAAGCCCAGTATTTTGTAATTAGCGAATTGCTTAAAGAAGCAAGGAAAGATGCAAATCTGACGCAGGAACAACTTGCTGAAAAAATCGGGACAAAGAAAAGTTACATTTCCCGGCTGGAAAATGGCAACTGCGACATTCAGCTGTCAACGCTTTACAGAATCTTTGAAGACGGACTTGGCAAGCGAATTAGCTTAATTATTGCGTAACAACTTTTTCTCCGGCGCGGTTCTCCACACCAGCGCATGAGCGTTACGATCTACGAAAGCGTTACTTAGCTTTATTATGGACTCTTCAACATTATGCGCCAATTTAGAAAGAAGTAACACAAAATATGACCAAAAGAAAAAAAGCAGTATTTAATTGGAGTGGCGGAAAGGACTCAGCCTTAGCACTTCAAAAAACACTTGAAGAAAATGATTTTGAAGTTATTTCACTATTGACAACTATCAATGAAGAAACTCAAACATCTTCAATTCATTCTGTTCCTTTAAACTTATTATTGAAGCAAGCTCAAAGCATTGGAATTCCGCTTTATACTGTTTCACTTTCTAAAGACACAAAAACGTATGAGCAAGGAATGACCGAAGCAGTAGAACATTTTAAAAAGCAAGGAGTGACACACTTCATTTTCGGTGACATATTTTTGGCAGACGTGAAATCATACAGGGAGAGTAAGCTAAATCCATTAGGAATTGAAGTAGTCGAACCTCTTTGGAGCAAAACTTCCGAAGAGATTTTTAGCGACTTTTTAAAATCGGGTATTAAGACAAAAATTATTGTAACGCAGGCAGACAAACTTGACCAGACCTTCATTGGAAGAGAAATAGATGATGAGCTTCGTAAATCGCTACCAGCCGGCGTTGATTTGTGTGGTGAAAACGGTGAGTATCATACCTTTTCTTATGACGGAAAACTTTTTAAAACTAAAATTGACTTTGAAATTGTGAAGACAAATAAAATAACTTATGATTTCAAAATGGACACGGGCGAGATGAAAAGTTATGATTACTGGCAAGCAGAAATATTGATATGAAGATGGAAACCGAACGCACAACAAAGAGATCCATTGTATCTACCAGTAAAATTTTTTTGACAAGAATGGTATATTGATCGCTCAGGATCTTTCACCCGAAGAGTTTGGAAACTATAGTTACACGGCTTTAACCTGGCATAGTATAATACATCATAATCTCAACCATTGCACCGGCAACAAAGAATAGTATTAACTTAAACCATCTTCAAAATGAAAAATGACATTCAGCGTGAAAACAAAGGGGTAAAACCGGAGTTGCCAATTCTGACATTCAGCTCTACTGGAGATTTCACTTCATGGCTGGCAAAACATCATAAAGAGTCACCAGGCATTTGGCTCCGGCTTTTCAAAATAAAATCCGGAGTGCCAACAATCACCTATGCCGAGGCACTTGATGTAGCATTATGTTATGGCTGGATCGATGGACAAAAAAAAAGTTATGATCCAGAATCGTGGCTTCAGAAATTCACACCAAGAAGACGCAAAAGCATATGGTCTCAAAGAAACCGGGAGCATGTTGAACGGCTTTACAAATCAGGAATGATGCA
>JAHEZB010000445.1 GCA_023251285.1 Chitinophagaceae bacterium
TTATAAGAGAATTGATTTTATAGTCAACTTTCTGGTAAGAATTATCCGGCCAAACGAGTAAAACAGAATCCACTTTAGTTTTGTTTAACCCAATATGAACAGGCACTTGCATGCTCGACAGGAAACCGCGCACCGGGTAATTTTCATAAGTTCTGATTCCTCCGTTTGCAAATAATATCACTTTGGCGCCGAGTGCATTGATGTTTTTTTCAGGACCTTTTAATTTGAGGTCAATATAAGGTTTTACCGCTTTGTCATTCGTGGTATTTCTGTATAAGAAAGCCGGTTGATCAATATTGTTTGTAACAACATCCAAGTCTCCATCATTGTCTAAGTCCGCATAAATCGCCCCGTTTGAATAAGAAGATCTATTTCCATCTACTGCATCGCCGATATCTTCGAAAGCCATATCTCCATTGTTTTTAAAAAAGCGATTGGGAATTTTCGTTTGCGGAAATTTATCAATCAGCGCCATATCGTTATTATCTAATTTATTGGAACGCATTTTTGCCTGCAACTCGTCGCCGGAAACATAATTGATGTAATCAATGTCGTTTAATCTTTTTGAAATTCCGTTTGAAACAAAAAGATCTTTCAAGCCATCATTGTCAAAGTCCATAAGCAAGGGAGCCCACGACCAATCTGTAGCATATACACCTGAGTATAAACCGATTTCACTAAACATCCCATTGCGGCGATTAAACTGCAGGTTATTTCTTGTGTATTGATAATTATATCCGTAAGAAAGTTTCTCATAAAACAGATCGTATTCATCTTCACCCAGGGCGCTTTTTAAAATTTTTGGATCGGAAGGAAGCATGTCCATGGAAATAATTTCCGGATAACCATCATTGTTCAGGTCGGCTACATCCACGCCCATTGTAAACTGGCTGGTGTGCATTATTTCATTGTTCAGATCATCTTTAAAAGTTCCGTTTTTCTGATTGATATACAGGTAATCATTTTCATGAAAGTCGTTGCCAACATAAATATCCGGCCATCCGTCGAGATTAATATCGGAAACGCAAATACCTAATCCATATCCTAAAACCGAGCTGTGAATTCCGGATTGTTCCGTTACGTCTGTGAAAGTATTGTTGCCATTATTCCGGTACATGCGATCTCCTGAAAAAGGATTTTTTGTAGCCAATAATTTTTCCCTGATACCAAAAGTGCCATTCTGATGGATGGTGTGATTCATCAGGTACATATCCAAATCTCCATCGCCATCGTAATCAAAAAAAACTGCCTGCGTGCTGAATCCTGAAAAATCCAAGCCATATTCTTTTGCTTCATCTTTATAATATGGAACTCCATTTTTATCTATTCCCTGGCAAATAAGCAATTCATTATGGCTGTGTAAAGTTTCATAACTTCCAACCCGGCAAATATAAATATCCAATAACCCGTCATTGTTGATATCCACAACAGAAACTCCAGTTGACCAGCCGCCGTCAGCCGGAATTTTTGCTTCAGTTGTAACATCGGTAAATTGTAAATTTCCTTTGTTGAGATACAATCTATTTGCGCCCTGGTTTGATGCAAAAAACAGGTCAATTTTTCCATCATTATTAAAATCACCGGCGCCAATACCAGCACCGTTATAGAAATAGAGGTATTTAAAAATATTGAATTGCTGCGTTGGTGTTAGCTTATTTTCAAAATGCAATCCTGTTTTTGAATCGTTCATCAATTCAAATACCGGTGGAACATTTGATTTTGAATTGCAGCCTGAAAAAAACAAAATAATTAAAATAAAAAAGCTAAAAGCGGCGATTAAATTCTTCCATCGCCTTGAATAAAAAAAAGAAATAGGGTGCTTCATACTATCTGGATACGCGGTTTTTTGCAAGAGGTTTTTTTTCATTTTTTAGAATATAAGAAACCGGGTAATCATTGTTTCTCAGGAACAAAACATACGTTCCATCTTTTTGTGAAATTGTTACAATATCGCGCACCATTCCTTCTACATTCAATCCGGTTTTCTTTTGCGTTACCCATTTAAAATTTCCTTTGCCATTATTTATTAAAACATCACCAAAACTCCCATCTAGTCTTTCAAACTGAGGAAGAAAAGTAAATAAGTTTCCACCGGTAACAAGATCGTTTTTCCCATCTCCATTTACATCCAATGCACGGATGGAATTTATCGATGAAAGTTGTGTCATTACTGGTAATTTTTCAATTTTAAAATTTCCGTTTCCTTCGTTGAGGGCAACAATTGAAGAACGATAATTAAAAGTTTTTACCGTGCTTTTTCTAATCACCTCTTCAGGAAATAATTCCTGGATTGATTTTTTTGCATAATCCTGGTGCTTCAGATTTTGTTTTTTGATTGACGGTATTTCGTCCTGCATATCGCTTTTTAAAAAAACAGGAACATCTCTTCCATCAATGGTGTAAGTAAGAATTTTATCCAGGCTGCCATTCTGATTAAAATCGTTGATCCATAATTTCACCGGGTTTGCAGAATCGGGCCGCAGGTAAAAGTTTTCACCAATATTGCCAAAAATCAAGTCTGTTTTTCCATCCCCATTTACATCAGCAGCGGTAACGGTTTGCCACAATCCAAACAACTTATTCAGATTGGATTTTATTTCTACAAAATGATCGCCATTGAAGGAAAATATCCTTGGTGCCATCCACTCGCCCGTTATCACTAATTCCTTCGTTGAATCTCCTGTAACATGCGCCCACACTGCACCTGTTACCATTCCGATATTCGAGATATCAGGATTTTTTGTTTTGGCAATATCGGTAAAATGTCCTTTGCCATCATTTACATAAAGATAGCTTGTGGGAGAGACTCCATATTCCCGCAGATAATTTCTTCCTCCTACAAACAGATCCGGGAAACCATCATGATTAAAATCATAAGCAATTGCAACTCCTGTGTTCATGCCATTTGCTGGAAAAGCATTTACATCAATCGCAAAGTTTCCTTTGCCATCATTTTTGTACAAGCGGCTTTGCATTTGCCGGCTGAAGGTCTGACTGGCATTACCTCCCGGACCTACATACAAGTCTAAATCACCATCATTATCCGCATCAAAGAATAAGACGGCATCATCTTCAAAATCGGTATATTGGTCGAAGACCGGTTCGTTCTTTTTTATAAATTCTCCCGTTTTTGTCTGAAGATATAATTGTCCCGGATGCCCCTTTGTTCCCCCAATATAAATATCATCAAGTCCATCACCATTTACGTCGCCAACAGCAGCTTTTGGCCCTTCCCTTGAAAGCATCTCCGGGATATTCCTCTCATAATAGAAATCAATATTTTCATCTTCCTGGTGCTTTTCAAAATTATTTTTTAGAGAATCAAAAATGGGATTATTACTTGTTTTGCTGATGGTGTCGGAAAATAATTTTTCATTTGAACGTTGTTGAATTA
>JAHEZB010000446.1 GCA_023251285.1 Chitinophagaceae bacterium
GTTCAATCTTTTCATCACATTTTTTTAAAGATCTGAAGTGTTTTTTTGCATTCATTAAAAAAATCAAACCTTTTGAAAATCCCCAATAACGCAATCCTTTTTTGTGGTTATAATTGCTTATCTGATATAACGCTCTCCAGTGGTTGATGATCTCTTGGTATGCTGTTGCCAAATCATATTTTCCTGTATAAATATGATTCGGAATAGAACCAGCTCCGTTAAATTCAAGAATGGAAAAGTTCACTCCTTTTTTTAAATCTTCAACAGACTGGCATTTTATGTCGTAACGCCCGTAATAAAATTCATTGGTAAGGCTGATCTTGTCAAATACTTTAAGGAGATCATGATCAATAAAATCAGATAAATCATGAAAAGTCGTTCCATGATAACGGTTACCTACAAACGACAAATAAAAAACTTCATCTTTTGCCAAAATATGATTAAGTTTTTCCGCTGAAAGTTTATTAATTTCTTCTTTAATTTCTGGTTTATTTTTCTTCACAAGTTCTGCTATCGAAGAAATACCATCCCCTTTTATCGACGGTAATTTTTTTGAAAAAAACGCTGAAATTTTTCCGGTTTTATTTTCCGGGTATCGATGATAAAAAACACTTACCTCAAAAGGATAATCAACATAATCCTGAATAATATAATCAACAGGCATCAACTGGTGATAAATTTCAAGCTGGCTTTCATTGGCAATCTTTCTGAATAAAATACCGGCCATTCCTGTGTTGGGCTTCACGATAAACGGATAAGAAAAAGAATGCTTTTTTACTTCCTCACGAACCATGCAAAAACAATCTTTCGGATTTAAATAAATCGTCTTTGGGTAATATTCCGGTGACAAAAGATTATACATCTCATCTTTGCTTTCACCTTCAAATCCACCAAATGTGAGGGTGGGATTAGATGCACTGAAAAACCATAAAGAGCCGCTGCGAATGCAATACCAAAGCCAAACAAAAGAAACAGGAAAATAAAATGGAAGGAAAGGCCAGTGCTGCCAGTTGCTTAATTTTTGAGTTAATTTTTTCAATAGGTGATTTCTAAAACGTATATTTTTTTACTTCCTTCAACCGGTTATTTTCATCGGCGTGTACTATCGTAGGATGAAAGTTCTGTACTTCATTTTCGGAATCAAAATACCCAAATGAAAGCACGTGAATTTTATCGCCCTTGTTAAATTTTTTGGAAGCTGCACCGTTCAAAGAAACAAAACCAGGTTTTTTACTTCTTATTACATAAGTCATGATCCTGTTGCCATTAGTGATGTTGTTTACATAAACCTGTTCAAATAATTTTAAGCCCGACACCTCTATCAATTCATCCGGCAGGGCGATACTACCGGGATAGCTTTCCGAACTCTCCGTAACGATTAGTTGTTGAATTTTTACCCTTAATAACTGAAGTAACATAAAGTGGTTTTTTAAAATCAGCAAAAGAATTTGCCAAAATACAGTTTAAAATTGTGGAAATTCTGAAGAAGCAAATTCACTCCCTGAATTTTGATTTTACAAAAAACATACCTGATTTTGGAATAGTAAAATAAGAAATAACTCCATTCGCTATTTCAGAAAAGTATTAGCCCCGGATCCCTTTGTTCCGGCCGGCATCATGTTCCGAATTACGAGCCTTATAAACAACCTTATACAGCATGGCACCTAAAACAGAAACGATTCCGAGTGCTATACCTGCAATTTTTGCAAACATATTTCTTCGATTTATTTATTGTAAATTAAATTCTCTAAAATATTTTCATCAAAAAAGGTCTTTGTGATTTGTTCCGAATAGGTCAAAATCTGGGGAATTTTCATTTGTGCATCACCGCAAATTGCATAAACCAACTCTTCTGTTTTTTCACATGTTTTATAAATCTTTGAGATGCTTTCTTCAATGACAAGAGTTTTCAGTCCCGCATCTTTTAATTTTCCCAGCTCAGCAATCATCCAGCTTAATGCAAAATAATAATGGTCATTTAGCAGGATGTGTTCTTGTAAATCAGTTCCGTCCGGCATTATATTAAACAATGAATTGACAATTCCAGGCGTCAAATATTTATTTAAAAAATCCGGTGCCTGCGGATCTGATCTCAATTGTATCAAACCGCGTAAGGCTTGTGGGTAAATGCTTAGCCATCTTAATTGCCGCCTTAACTCATGCACGTCGTTTTCAATGTCTGAAAATTGAAGGTTGGGCTTCTTATACCTTTTGATGATTTTATCAATATTTTTTGTGTAAACATTTAAGATGGCAAGCGTGTCTTCCTTTTCGTTTAGCCAATTTATGTTTTCCAGTTGTTTGGTAATTTTTGAAAGGCGTTTTTTATTTTTGCCAATCCATTTTTTCTTCTTCAGATCGTCATTTAATTCGTCGGTTTTTTCCTTTGTTTTCTTTTCTAAATAACTGGTTATTGCCGGCGGAATCCTTTTTTCAGCCGCAAATTCTTTTGCAAAAGAGTCATAATAATCTATTTCGCCTAAACGGTCTTCTAAATCTTTAAAAAGCTTATTTAATTTTTTAAGTTTCTGATGTGGATGGATTTTTTTATAAAGTCTGGTCAGCGCTTCCAGCATAAAAAGTGGCGTACGCATATCTTCTGTGTACGCAACAAAAGCAGGGCTTTGCGCAGATTCTGCTTTTTCTAAAATCGTTTTTATTTTTTGGAGAAAAAACAGGAACCTGGATAAACCGATCGGTGTATAATCACTCATTTGGTAATTGTTGTTTAGTTTTTTAAAATTTGAAAATCCATTTGATTTTTCAGCGGGTAATGATAAAATGCCTTGATGATTAGTTATTTCCAACAACCGGGCCGTAAACTAAGTTTTAAGCCTGTTTCTTATTTTCAACAACGTCCCGGATTTCGCAGATTAGCAGATCCACACATTATCTGCACTCTGGTTTTTTACAATCTTCATTACTAAATTCAGTTTCCAATGTTACGTGTTGGATGTTAAGATGTTGAAGTGTGTGCTTCAGATTGTTTTTAATGCTGCTAATCTGCTCTTTATCCTGGCAGTTGTCAATTACCAAATGAGCTGTCATCGCATTTTCGGTTGTACTCATCGCCCAAACATGAATATGATGAAGGCCTTTTATTCCATCAATTTTCAGTGCTTTATTTTTTATTTCATCGAGGTTAATGTCTTTCGGTACCGCATCTAAAGTCAGTGCCAGGCTCTCTTTAAGTAAAGTCCAGGTGCTGAATAAAATAACCAGGACAATTACAATACTAATTACCGGATCAATCCAATACAGACGTGTATAAGAGATGATAATACCTCCAATCATAATGCCGAGGCTCACCAGCGCATCGGCCATCATGTGCAGATACGCACTCTTGACATTCAGATCTTTTTCTTTATTTTTTAAAAATAA
>JAHEZB010000447.1 GCA_023251285.1 Chitinophagaceae bacterium
TAAAAACTTCACAATCAGCAGAATTTCTGCCATGGTTGGTGTCCTCACCAACCACTGTTACATTGCGGCCGTGGCTGGTGTCCTCACCCAACTACTGCTAGTTTGCTGCCGTGGTGGTGTCCTCATCAACCACGCTGCCATGGTTGGTGTCCTCACCAACCAGTGACACATTCCTGCCGTGGTTGGTGTCCTCACCAACCACCGAGCCATTAATATCATTTATCCGGTGAATAATATCAGTAGTAGAAATATTTTTCAACGACTTAATGATCTTCACTTCACAACCGAGTCTTTTTAACAGCGGCATTTCCGGAATGGAAGTTTCCGTATAATCTGATCCTTTTACAAAAACATCAGGATGAACCATCTTTATCAATTCTAACGGACTTTCTTCCGCAAACGAAATCAAATAATCTATACTCTGCAATCCCGCCAAAACAGCGATCCGGTCTTCCAGTGTATTTACAGGGCGATCCGGTCCTTTCACTTTCCGCGCACTGTCATCATCGTTTACCCCAACGATCAATACATCCCCTGCTTCACGTGCTTTCTCGAGCAAAGAAATATGCCCTTTATGAATGAGATCGAAACATCCGTTGGTAAACACAATTTTCTTACCCTTTTTCCTCAATTCCTTTATGGTATTCAATAACTCCTCATTTCCCGTAAGATATTTTGGAACCGGATTAAAATAAGATTTCAATTCAACATTTGTACATCCCGTCGTGCCATCTTTTTTTACAACAATCGCTGCCGCAGCAGCAGCAATTTCTATACACGTTTCCATTTGTAATTCCGATGCCAGCGAAAGAGTTAATGCACTGATGAATGTATCTCCCGCACCGATCGTGTTTTTATAATCACGCGGAATACATTCAACACAATAAGGCTTTTTCTCTTTCCGGATGAGCACAACGCCATTGTCATCGAGCGTTACAGCTACATTATCTGCACCGGTTTTGCTCAGCAAAACTTCTGCGTTGTTCATCACTTGTTCTGCCCGTTTATTTTTTGCAATCTTAGAAAGCTTTAAAAGGCCTAAAGCTTCTTCATAATTCGGCTTCACCGCATCAGGATGAATATTTTTGAAACGGTTCAAATTTTTTGAATCGACTAAAATGGGCTTTTCAAATGATGAAGCAAAACGTTCGAGTGATTTAATTAATGAATTGGTAATAACTCCAAATCCATAATCAGAAAATAAGACCGCATCTACAAAATCACTTACTTCCATAATTTTCTGCAGCAATGCTTCCTCAAGATTTTTGTTGATGTCAGTGGCAGTTCCTTCATCCAAACGCAGAATAGTACTTGATAAGGCGATGACTCTTTTTTTGGCAATCGTTTTTCGTGATTTATCGCGCAGGATAAATTCACCATGCACGTTGTTTTTTTGTAAAACATTTAATAGTTCATTGGCATTGGAATCTTTGCCGATCACGGTCAGGTAGTAGGTTTCGGCGCCCAGCGCGGAAAGATTAATGGCAGTATTTGCCGCGCCACCACAACTATATTTTTCCTCTTCTGCGTTAAAAACCGGAACCGGTGCTTCACGACAAATTCTATCAGTAGTACCAAAAATGTAGGTATCTAAAATAGCATCACCAACGACGAGTATCTTTAAGTTTTTAAAATTGTCTATTATATTTTTGATGTCTTTTTCCATAGTGTGTGAATAGTAAATGGCGAATAGTAAATTGGGTAATGCATTTTAAAGTATCCAAACTTCAAAACATTCTAAATCTGCTAAATCTTCCCAATCATTCTAAACCTTCTAAACTTTTCTCAATTCATTCTCCGAAACTCTTCTAAACATCTTCCTACAACTTTACGGCCATGATGTTTCGCGCATTGGTATTACCATTACTTCCGGGATCACGGTAGCATCCGGCTGGCATAAAACATACTTTATTGTTTCAGCTACGTTTTTGGGATCCTGCAAAACATTCGGATCTACTTCCGGAAAACGTTCTAAAATAAAAGGCGTCTGCATTCCACCGGCAACCAGTGCTGTCACTTTTATATTGTCCTTTCTTGCTTCAGAATGCAATGCATGACTGAACCCAAGCAGGCCCCATTTGCTCGCATGATAAGCAGCAGCATTTGGCCAGGCTCGCTTGGCAGCGGTTGATGTGATGTTTACAATATGTCCTTTGCCATTTTTTTTCATAAAAGGATACACACATTTTGAAACATTAAAAGGACCTGTCAGATTTACGCTGATCTCTTTGTTCCATTCATCAAAACTTAATTCTTCAATGGACTTTGTAAAATCAATTCCCGCATTATTGATCACCGCGTCAATATTTCCAAATTCCCTGATCACGTCATCTATTACCTCCTGCACATTTTTTTCATCAGCTACATTCATGGAATAGCTCTTGATTTTTCCGCCGGAATCAGTAATTTCCTTTACAATACTTTCCAACTTCTTTTCATTTACATCGGCAGCAATAACGTTTGCTCCATCTTCTGCCATTGTTCTGCAAATTGCTGCGCCGAGACCTTGCCCGCCGCCGGTTACCAGAATTACCTTTCCGTTTACATTCTTCATTTTTAAATCCTTTTTTTAATTGTTAAATAAATACTTTTTATCACGCTATAATCTGGTTAGAAAAACTATTTTTTTGTTCCTGCCCGCGTGAGCCGTTCAGTCGGGTGTTTACTGCAATAAAAGTTTCAAGCCAATCCTTTTTAAAACGTTCGATGTTAAATTTTTCCCGGGCCGTTTCTTTCGCTCCTGCTCCCAATTCTTTTGCCCTTCGACGATCATTCAAAAGCACTTCCATTTTTTGAATCAGCGCATTTACATTGGTATCAATAAAACCCGAATAATTATTTTTTATGGTAACAGACATTTCTGTTGTGGCAAGGCCAATAATTGGAACGCCCGTCATCATTGCTTCACATACGGAAAGGCCGAGGCTTGTATAACGAATCGGGTTAAAGAAGAACCGATATTGGGCAATGAATTCGGACAATTCCCTGTTATTGATTTCACCCAATCCGCCCACTTCTTCTGAACCCATTCCCACAATTTCCAAAGGAATCTCTTTTCTTACTTTTTCAAAAACATCCAGTCCCAATCTCCTGCCCCTTTTTACAATTCCGTTTATAACCACAATTCCCTTTTTTATTTCTCCTGAATAAGAAACTTTTTCATCCACCATTACCCCATGTTCAATCACTTTGGTTGGCGTGCGATTATTGTCCCACATCAGTTCATTGAAGTAAGTCACGTGTACCAATAACATACCCGGGTCATCTACGAAGTGTTTCGTATTTGTCGGCGATTCTCTGGGCGGATCATGTTCCAGGTAGATTTTTGGTAATGCCCGTTGTTCTTCAGTAAGAATTTCAAATTGATCTTGCAGGTAA
>JAHEZB010000448.1 GCA_023251285.1 Chitinophagaceae bacterium
AATCTTGCTGTTAAGCGCATCCTTTCGTTATAGTTTTCAGGGGTACTTTGCAATCGTATGATTATATGTCCCTGTCCGATTTTTATTTGGACTAAATCCAAAAATTATTTAAAAGTCTTCCCGTTTGTTAATACAGTATATGGTCCGTTCCAGGAAAATGAACTTCCCTGAACATCCAGCGTATGTTTTGAATCCATTCTATTATTGGCATTTGCAACCAACACAGTCCATTCTTCTTTATTTTTAAAAATGATTTTTATACCTGTATATTCATCATTATTTATCAGCGTCTTGATTTCGTTTATTGATGACTGTGATCCTGACGAAATTTCGGTTACTCCATTGAAAACGCCGTGAGGCTCAATCACACAGGCAAACAGTTGTTCCTTGCCATTTTTTCTAATCAAAAAACCTGTTTCACTTCTCAAATTAAAATTGGGGTCTGAAGCACCCGTTCTTAAAAAATTGAATTGAGTTGCAGCATCGGCAGTGGTAGTAATAGTATAATAAGAATTGCCGTTAAGAATCGTTAGAGCACCGGTATTGTTGTCTGATTTGCCTTCAGCTTCATTCCATATATACTGGTAACCATTTTTATTTCCCAGCGGTTTTTGTGTTTCCGTGAATGCATTGTATTTAAAAGAAGCAGCGATGAATTGTCCTTTATACCAAAAAGGTAGATCGTATTGATGTTCTTTTGGTGAGCTTACTTTAATTACATCAATGCAAATTGGTTTTTGGTTTTTTTCTTTTTTAATAAGAAAAAGCGTTCTCTGTAACTTAATACCCTTGTAAGCATTACTGTCTTTTGCAGATACTACCTGTACTTTCCCGCCTAAGCTGCTGAACCACTTGTCTGAATGATATTCCGATGCTATTTCTTCATTTTCACCAAATTGAGATGTTTCATCTACCGTCAGGGTATTATGCGCTATCGTTTGCTCCGCAAAACTTTTGTTCTCCGGTAAATATCTTCCTCCATCTTTTTGCTCTACATTTAAAAATCTTGCAGATCCATAATCCTGTAATATTTCATTGCCATCGTCATATAACAGCATGTTCAATTCATCATAGTGCCCGTGTGATAATCCATGAGATGCATATTTAAAAAGAACGGTAGTAAGGTTTTTATCATCGCCTGTTCTTAATAAAGTAATACCGCCTTGTTTTCCTGCAGGCCCATCAGTGTATTCTACAGATTTGTAAGGAAATTCAGGAAGCGCTCCTTTATAATTTTTGATAGCTTCAGCTACTTTTAATCCGCTGCTATTGAGCAGTACTTTTTTTTGTTTGGTAACGATACTCAGCAAATCCGCGTCTTGTCCATACTCAGCAAAAGCAATATCAATGGCAAATACCATTTCAGGAGTCATGTATGATTTATCTTTAATGTCATCATTTACCGGAAAGAAAGCGCCATTGGTATTTGTTTGCTGCAAGGCCGCATACACAGCTTTTTTCAATATTTGATTTCGACGCTCAAATATTTTTAACTGCGGCATTTTGTTTTGTAACGCTTCTGCAAATAAATAAAATGGCAATAGCGCATAACGGGTATAATAAGGCCCTTCAGTGTAGTATCCATCTGGTGAAAACAGCTTATCCAATTGAGCAATGAAGCCGCTTTTCCCGTCCTTATCAGACCCGTATAAAGCCTCCTGCACCAAATTATTATCCCCAATAACTAATCCTGTCATTCCAACAGCGGCGCAAGCCCACACGCCGTGGTTATGGATTAGATTGAACATATAGTGATTTTCGGTAGTAATGAAATCACACATCGGGCGGAAAGCGCCATCCGTTATTTTTTTTCTTTCATCAGCGCTTGCATAATCATAAACGCAATCATAAGCAACGGCTGAATACACGATCCAGTTGGCATCATTCAAAGGCTGCCAAAATAATTTGCCTGGCGATCTTGGTTTTGACTCGGGATGGTTTTTCAAAGTGGGAATTAATTCAGCATATATCAATAACATCTTAATTACGAAATCAGCATACTTTTTATCACCTGTTATTGTATATACTAAACCCGCGTTATACATTTCTTTGTAATTATTCGTGTGTCGTTCATGCGTATAACCTCCGGCAGGATCTTTTGGTACCGGCACATCCATTTTTTCAGTGAGCGCCTTGTCTGCTATTTTTTTTGCTTCTTCATAAGAAGTGTTCAATAATGGGTATTCTGATAAATTTTTGTTTATCAAAGAGCCATCACTTTTGCTTATAAATATTAATGGATGCTGATTGCCCTGCGCATATACCGCTCCATAACAGCAAAGTATATGCGCTATAATAAATGTTTTAAAAAGCAATCGGTTCATCATGATAATTTATATAAAGTAAGTTCCACCGTTTATTTCCATACTTGCCCCGGTGATAAAAGAGGAAGCATCAGAGGCAAGGTATAATGCGAGGTCAGCCACTTCTGCAGGGTTGCCTTCCCGGCGCAATGGAGTAGATGCAGCCACTTTTTCTCTCACTTCAGGTTTGGTAAATGTGTTATGAAAGGTGGTATTTATCATGCCGGGAGAAATAGCATTCACCCGAATGCCCTTTGGACCTAGTTCTTTAGCCAGCCCCCTCGTCATGGTAAGTACACCGCCTTTGGCAGTCGAGTATGCAATAGAACCCGGGCCACCGCCGTCTCTCGCCGCCTGCGATGCAAAATTTACAATGGCGCCTCCCTTCGGCATGTGAGGTAATACTTCTTTAGTAACCAAAAACACGGTTTTTAAATTCACATCTATAACTGCATCCCAAAATTTTTCATCCAATTCTTCCATAGTTTTTCTACCCATCAATCCGCCGGCAACATTTACCAGTACATTAATTTCGTCGCCAAAAGATGAGATGCATTCGCCTACTACTTTTTTTACATTCGCAGCTTTTGTCATGTCGCCTTGGGCAAGTATAGCTTTGCCTCCTGCATCGGTCACCATCTTCAGCGTTTCCTTCGCTAGTTCTTCGCCGTCAAAATAATTGATACAGACAGAAGCCCCGGCTTCGGCTAATTTGAGGGAGGTGTAACGGCCTATGTCTCTGCCGCCGCCTGTTACTAGTGCTACTTTTCCCTGTAAACTTTTCATACTTTTTATTTTATTTATTAGTTAAGATGTTATTTTTCCATAAACAGCCCATGTCCTTACCATCATTGCCCTTCTTTTTTAGTGGCGATGTTGGTGATAATTGAAAATTTCCTTCATCAATATTGATAAACTGAGGGTTGACTTTCAACATTTGTTTACCGATAATATTATTGTAAAAAGATTCAATTCTTCCGGCATCAAATGCATCGCAATAACTGATGGCGTTTTTTGTCCAACCAAAATCTTCGTATTTTACCATACGGCCCGCACGACCGCTGTTATTGAAAA
>JAHEZB010000449.1 GCA_023251285.1 Chitinophagaceae bacterium
TTACGATACAATGATGGCACTTGAATGTTCCCTGGGTTTAATTGTCGTCTTACTCCATTACTTTGGACATTAGGTAAACAAACAAAATTGTTTTGCGCTCGAGAAAAGTCTATAGGTTAGGAATGCTTTCTTTTTGAGCAAAAGATTTGGCAGCTAATCAAATGCCACCCGTATCTAAAAACGAACAACCCATCTCACAGACATTAGTAACATTTAGATCAAAGATTGAAAGCCATTCACAAGACTGCTAAAGACGCTATGAGCTTCATTCCTGTGTTTAAATTCTTTATTTAAAACATTCCCGCAACGATTTTTTCACTTTTCATCTTCTCTTCATCTTCCGAATCTAAGTTTGTTCTCGTAATCATTATTAATCTAAACAAAAAAACATGAAAACGACATTATTATTTTCAGCGGCATTATTTCTGGCAACTGCCTCTTTTGCACAAACAAATGTAAATACGAATGCTACAGTTAAAGGAAAATCTGAAATCAAAGCAAACAAAGTAAAAACCAACGCAGATGCTTCTTCTGAAGCGAACCTCCAATCAGATGCTATAAAAGGGGAGTACAAGACAGCAGCAGAAAAATCTGCTGCGTCTGCAACAGCAAATGAAAAAGGAAAACAGATCAGCGGCATTGCATCCAATAAACGGGATGGCAGTGTTGAAGGCAACGAAAAAGGGAAACTGATCAGTAGTATTGCCTCTGATGGAAAAAGCGAATCGGGCTCTGAGCATTCAGAAGCAAAAGGCAGTGTAAACACAAATGTCAATGCCAGTGGCCATGTAAAAGCCAATGTTAAGAAGATCAGACGTTCAGGCAACAAGATAAAAGCTTCCTCTGCAAACACAATACACGCCGGCACAGCAGCAACACATACTGTAAAAGTACCGGTTTCAGTAAAAACCAACGCGGGTGTTGGAATTAAAATTAAGTAAGAACAAAAAACAGGTTTTGCATTAATTTGCAAAACCTGTTTTCTAAATTTAAATAATGAAAGGTCCGATAATATTAAAAAGTTTGCTGGCAGTGTTATTAGTAGCGTTCCTTCCAAAATTATCGCTGGCAACCGCGGGCAAACCAAATATTATTTTCAGAAAAACGCTGATGAATTCTATCCAGGATACCGTTCCGCCGCTGCCTGCTCAAACCGCAGTAATTAAAGATGCGAAAAAGGTAAATACCATTAAAGTGCTTCCAAATCCTCATCGGCAGCCGATTCCGGTTCCTGTAAAAGTAAAGGTTCCACAGGTTAAAATCATCAAACCGGTTCTGAAGCCAGTTATTAAAATACTTCATTGATGTCATCAATAAAAACCAATATGAAAACGATCTTATTAATTATCGCTATGGCAACATGCAGTCAATTTTGCCTGGCACAATCTGATTCTTCCGCTGTTGATAGTGTTTCATCGAAATCCACGTTAACTCTTGCGGCTGTTTATTCAAATAATGCAAGTTATTACGGTGAAAGCGCCGCGGAAAAAATCCCGTATGCTGCCGTTGCGGTTAACTACCAGCTTAAATCCGGTTTGTATCTGACTGGTCAGACTTATAAACTTTTGAATGATAAAAGTTCAACACTCTCTGCCGCCAGCCTCGGTGCCGGAGTGAACTTTAAACTATTAAAAAATCTGACAACAGATCTGAGTTACAGCCACAGTTTTTATGCGGCTAATTCGCCTTTGCTACAGGCAGCAAATGCCGACAACGCCAGTATTGCACTTTCTTTTGAGAAGTGGATGACCACAAGCCTCACAGGAGATTATGCATTTGGAAAAACCAATGATGCCTTTGTAACCGCTGCCATTTCCAAACAGGTCAGCCTTTTTAGTATTGGCAAAAAAGATGTGGTAACGATCACTCCTTTAGCAAATATTGTTGGAGGAACCCAACATTTTTATCAAACATATATTAAAGAGAAAAAACTCCGGGATAGTCTACTGGGAATTTTACCGGTACCTGTTTTGGGAAGAGGAAATTCCGGTCAGCATACAGATACGGTAGCGACCACTGCCTTTAATGTTCTGTCGTATAGTTTAAAACTTCCCCTCGCTTATAACCGGGGAAATTATGTAATAGAAGCAGCTTACCAGTTGTCTCTCTTGAGTAATCATGTGCAAACATCTGCCGGCAATGTAAATTCTTTTTTTACTTTTAGCTTTTATTACCAGTTCTGAAACCATGAAAGTATTAATCATTGAGGATGAAAAATCACTTGCACGTGAAATGAAGATCTTCCTGGAGAAGGCTTTTTATCTCTGCGACAAAGCTTCTACGGCAGCAGAAGCAAAAAGATTGATGATTGAAAATCAATATGATTTTATTCTTCTTGATCTTGGTCTGCCGGATAATGATGGACTGGAACTGCTGAATGAAACCAAAAAAATGTGTCCGAATGCTTCGTACATCATTCTTACCGCCAGGGGAAATTTAGAAGACCGTATAAAAGGCCTGGATCTGGGCGCCGATGATTATCTTGCAAAACCCTTTTCCCTGCTGGAATTGCAGTCGCGGATGCAGGCGATTTCAAGACGTAAATCGGGCAATAACGATCCAAAGATACAATTGGGTGATTTTAATATAGATATAAATAAACGTGCCGTAAGGTTTGAAGAAAAAGAAATCGATTTATCAAGAAAAGAATTTGATTTGCTGAGCTATATGATCCTTCATAAAAACAGGCCGCTAACGCGAATGCAATTAAGCGAGCACATCTGGGGATCGTTTTCAGATGACGATTATGATTCAAATTATATTGATGTGCATATCAAAAATATCAGGAAAAAGATGGCCACACATGCACCGGTGGATTGGCTGCAAACGCTGAGGGGAATCGGTTATAAAATAAAAATGTAAGATATTTTGAAACTGCTGACCAAGCTCACACTTTTTATTACGCTTTCAAAATTATTGATCGTAGCGCTTTTTGTACTGCTACTGCCGTCCCTCGTCAAGTATGCAAGCTTCGAGTACAGTAATTACTACCTGAACCAGCAGAAGAAAAAAGTACTTGCTGTAATTTCCCAAAACGGAGTGGATTATTACCTCCAGGGCGACAGTGCTTTTGCAAGTTATACGATGCTTAAAGAGGAATATATTTCTTTGCTGCCGGCAGAAGACACTCATGTGAAGGACACCATCGAAACTGCGCAACGCATCGTTGGCAAGGATACATTAAACTATAGAATTCTCATTCATGAAATCTCCGCTGAAAACAAAAATTACATTCTTGAGATTGGCAAAACAACTGCAACCATCAGCCAGTACAATAGACTGCTGCGGCGCTTTACACTCTATATTTTAATTGCCCTGATCCTGTTCAGTTTTATCATTGACCTGGTTTATACGCACATCCTGCTTCGGCCGCTG
>JAHEZB010000450.1 GCA_023251285.1 Chitinophagaceae bacterium
TGGAATCCTGGTTTGCGGCAAGCAAATAGTTTCCTGTGGGATCAATGATAAAATTCCGCGGCCCTTTTCCAAATGTTGATTGAGAACCTTTTACTGTTAGTTTTCCAGAAACCCGATCAATTGAAAAAATAGCAATCGAATTGAGTTCGCCGCGTGTAGAAGCATACAAAAACTTTCCATCAGGAGAAATGCAAATTTCCGCGCCATCTTTTCTGCCAGCAAAACCGTCCGGAAAAGCAGGAATATCCTGTATCTGTGATAATTTTCCGTGCTTATAATGATAAGCAGTAACGGTTCCGCCCATTTCATGCAAGAGGTACACAAATTTTTTATCAGGCGAAAAAACAAGATGCCGTGGGCCGCTTCCTTTTTCAGATTTTGTAAACGTGGCTGAAGATATAATAAGCGGTTGTTTAATAGCCCGATCAAACTGGTAAGTAATTACTTCATCCAATCCTAAATCGGGAGTTAACAAGAATTTTTCATCAGGAGAAAAAACGGTTTCATGAACATGAGGTGTAGCAATTTCTCCTGGATTTTTATAAACAGAATCATAAATGATTTGGGAGTAAGGAGCCACAGTCCCATTTTGATTTATAGGAAATACGGTGGCAGTTCCGCTCGTATAATTTGCTACTGCCAGCCATTTATTATCGGCCGTGGTGGAAATATAACAAGGATCATCACCTCCGGAGGCAGTGGTATTTAAAAACTGAAGTGTTCCCTTCTTTTTATCGAAAGAATAAGCAGTGACTCTTCCGGGATTTAAACCGTTCGTTTCGTTTACCGCATACACATATTTTTGATTTTTAGAAATGGTAAGATAAGATGGATTAGTAACGCTGTCTGTATTGCTTACCCACGTTGCTTCACCTGTTTGAGAATCAAAATTGTAGATATAAATGCCTTTGCTGTCGGTATTTGTATAGGTTCCGATAAAAAGATAATATTTCTGGGCAGAACAGGAAAAAAAGAAAAAAGCCAGCAAAAAAGCAATTGGAAATTTTAACGAAGAGATTTTTTTATTCATTTTTAAAATATTAAAGTTGTATTTCTTAATTCTCAATTCTCAATTCTTTTAATTCATCTCCGTTTCACTTCAAATTCTCTAAAAAATGTTTCCGGCTGGCCGGAAACCATTACTTCTTCCACTTTGGCTCTATCCGGGCCCGTTTTGCACCAATTAATAAAATCGTTCACGTCCTTTTCCTCACCGGTTATCATTGCTTCTACTTTTTCATCCCGCGTATTTTTTATCCATCCCTTTATCTTTAATTTTTCTGCAACTTTTCTTGCTGTTTCTCTAAAAAAAACACCCTGAACTTTTCCAGTGATTAATAAGTGCACGGTTTGCATCTTTCAAAGATAGCAATGTTGACAGGAAAATATTCCGGTTGTTTATTTGAAATTGGTTCTGCACCTCTTTACAATTTGCATATTTCTTTGTTCGTTATAACAATAAATGAACCCTTTTCTATAAAAAATGTTAGCTCAACATCCTTTAAACTTTATGTAAATTACAAATTCAGTCTATTTCTTTGTTTGCTGATGAAAGATATTTTGCAGGAAATAAAATTGCTTCGCTAATGAAAATGTTAACTATTTTACCGCTTCTTTATTTACCATTCAAATTGAATATTTTTGTTTTTTATTACCCAATCAGATGAAAATAACTACTTCTTTATTATTATTATTTCTTTTTTCTTTTTCTGCTGCTAATGCCCAGGGATATAAGGTTACCTTACAAACACCGGATTACAAAAGCGGGCTCGCTTACCTCACTTATTACTACGGCAAAAATATGAATGTGCAGGATTCTGCAATTATCAATTCAAAAGGCATTGCCATTTTTGATGGTAAACAAAAAATGCCACCGGGAGTGTATTCAATTGTATTTCCAGGAAAAAATAAATTGTTTGATTTTTTGGTTGATAAAGGCCAGGTAATTTCCATTAAAGCCGATACAAGTGATTTAATTAACAAAACAGAAGTTACCGGTTCGAAAGAAAATATTCTTTTTCAGCAGTATCAAAAATTTGTAGCTTCTAAAGGAAAACTTTTGCAGGATGAAGTGGAAGCATATAAAAGATCCACAAATAAACAGGATAGCTCCCTTCATGAAAAAAAATACCAGGCACTCAATGAAGAATTGAATAATTACCGTGATAAAATTATCAAAGAGCATCCGGAATCGATGTTGGCAACGCTTTTGACAAGCATGAAGCCTGCACCTGTCTTAAACACACAGCCTGTGACTCATGAAGATTCTTTGGCAAATTATCAGTATTATAAAAAGCATTATTGGGACGGAATTACGTTTATGGATGATCGTATCATTCGCACACCTTTCTTTTTGCCAAAGCTAGAAGATTATTTCAGAAACATCGTTCCACAAGCTCCTGATTCTATCATTAAAGAATCGGATTACTTATTGTTACTTGCAAGATCTTCTCCGGAGATGTACAAATTTTTATTGAACTGGCTTACTGATGAATATATTAATCCAAAATACATGGGCCAGGATGCAGTATTTGTGCATCTTTTTGAAAAATATCATTCAAAAGGCGTTTCAAACTGGCTGAATGAAAAACAGTTGACGACCATTTCTAACAGGGCTTACATGCTGATGTCGAACCTGATTGGGGAACAGGCGGCTGATCTTCAAATGACCGATGCGAAGGGCAATAATGTCCCGTTATATAATATTAAATCGGATTATACCGTTGTAGTTTTTTGGGATCCTACCTGTGGTCATTGTCGGGTGCAGGTTCCGCGGCTTGATTCCATTTACAATGCAAAATGGAAAAGTGAAGGAGTGAAAATGTATGGTGTGCTGACAGAGACAAAAGACCTGGAGCAATGGAAAGATTTTATCAAAGAAAACAAAATGGAAAACTGGATCAATGTGTATGAAACTGAAGGTCAAAGAAAGATGATAGAACAGGCAAAAGCGCCTTCTTACAAACAACTGTATGATGTGATCCAAACGCCAACGATTTATCTTCTTGATAAGGATAAAAAAATTATTGCGAAGAAATTGACATTGGAGCAAATAGATGATCTATTGGATGTGAAAATAAAAAACCAGGCCACCAAACCCGCTGAAAATGTGCTTAAATAAAATGGTACATTAACGCATATAACTCTCAAAAAAATATTGAATGAAAAAACTGTTTCTTGCTGTTATATGTAGTTCATTTATTTTTATTTCTCACAGCCAAACGCTTTTCACTTATGGCAATCATTCTGTACCCGCTGACGAATTCTTAACTGCTTTTAATAAAAATAAAACCGCCTCCACAGACAGTGTACAGGCACTTCGCGATTACCTGGATCTTTATATAAAATTCAAACTGAAAGTACAGGCTGCAAAG
>JAHEZB010000451.1 GCA_023251285.1 Chitinophagaceae bacterium
AAGAAAGAATAATTTGCTAACGAAGTATGTTTTGCGATAGCATATTTATCCTCCAGCAAATCTTCTGTAAGGGCGTTTGGTATTGTGTTTGGCATTTCCATAAAAGAAGTAACGCCACCGGCAACCGCTGCTCTGCTTTCTGTATAAATGTTTGCTTTATGCGTTAATCCTGGTTCACGAAAATGTACCTGGTCGTCGATTGCGCCTGGAAATAAATGCTTTCCTTCCCCATCAATTTCTGTTACTTTTTCTTTTATGTTCAGCGCATCTCCAATTCTTTCTATCCGTCCGTTTTTTATATATACATCTTTTTCAAAAATATTATTTTCATTTACAACAGATATATGTTTAATAAGATAATTTTGCATTGGCTGAAATTAAATAATTAATATCCAACTCTATGCAAATTAAAAAAAGTGTTATTACCCTTGCCGTATTTTTTTATCCTGCATTAATTTTTGCGCAAACAACTTATATTCCCGAAGGTTCAAAGGATTATGATGTAATCGATCGTTTGGAAATAAAGCAAACGAACAATCCGGTACTTAATTTTTCTTCTGATAAACCATTTAGCAGAAAAGCAATTGTGCCCGCGGTAGAAAAGATTGACAGTTTGGACAGCGCAAACGGAGGAAATTTAACGCCGATTGACAAATATAATTTGCACGCTCTTTTGATGGATAATTCTGAATGGGTGAGTGGTTCAAAGCAATCTTTTTTGAGCAAAAAGCCAATCTGGAATGCTTTATATGTTACGAAACCGAATCTGCTGGAAGTAAACACCAAAGATTTTTTTCTTGCGTTGAATCCAATTATATATTTCCAGGTTGGAAAAGAATCAGGTAATGATGAAAACATTTTTTTAAATAAACGCGGTGTTACTGTTCGTGGACGGATTGCCAATAAAATCGGATTTTCTTCCACCATTTCAGAAAACCAGGAGCGCGGCCCATCATTTTTCCAGGATAGGGTAGCGCAATATAATGCCGTCCCAGGGGTCGGCTTTTACAAAAAATTTAAACGAACTGCTTTCGATTATTTTGATGCCAGAGGTTATGTAACTTTTAACGCTACAAAATATATTGACATCCAATTTGGGTATGACAAAAATTTTATCGGCGATGGATACCGCAGTCTTTTTTTGAGTGACGATGCCAACAGCTATTTATTCTTGAAACTGAATACAAGGATTTGGAAATTGAATTACCAGAATATTTTCATGGAACTGATGCCGCAGTTTACAAAAACGGGCGATTATTTATTGGTAAGGAAATATGCAGCGATGCATCATCTGAGTATGAATGTAACAAAATGGCTAAATCTTGGTTTATTTGAAAGTATTATTTTTGGCAGAAGCCAGTATTTTGATTTTGAATACCTGAACCCGATTATCTTTTTGCGATATGTTGAAGGAAATGTAGGCAGTCCCGACAAAGCTCATGTGGGATTTGATTTTAAAGCAAATGCGGCACATCATTTTCAGTTTTACGGACAATTCTTATTGGACGAATTTTTATTGAAAGAGATCACAAAGAATGACGGGTATTGGGCAAATAAATACGGATATCAGCTTGGTGTAAAATATGTTGATGCATTTACCATAAAAAATCTTGACCTCCAGGTTGAAACCAACCGCGTAAGGCCTTTTACTTATTCACATTACGATTCCGCAACAAATTATACGCATTACAATCAGTTTCTGGCACATCCGCTGGGAGCCAACTTTCAGGAATTTATCGGAATTGCGAAATATCAGCCGGCTCCAAAATGGTACATAAATGTAAGAGGGATTTATTATTACAAAGGGCTTGATTCCGCAGGAATAGATTTTGGTGGCAATCCTTTTGAACTTTATACAAACCGCACTTCTAATTATGGATATTTTGTTGGTGACGGCCGAAAAGTAAAATGCTTGAATGCTACTTTGCAAGTTTCTTACGAATTAAAAGAAAATCTTTTTATAGATGGAGGTTATCTTTTCAGGAAATTTACCGGCCTTGCCAATTCAAATACTTTAAGCTTCGGAATCAGGTGGAATGCAGCAAGAAGAGAATATAATTATTAAGTTAAGGATTCTTTTTAGAAATAGAAATTCTCTTTATTTCTCCTTTTATTGAAGAAGCAAGCAACGTAACGGTAATGAATACACGAAATTTGCTTGTTTTTTTGATTTAAAAATAGAAATCCATCGGAATTATTGATTGTATTTTTTGGAGAAAATTTAAATCGGCATTATTTCTTGTTTTACTGAAGATATAAATCAGAACGTAGGACAAAGCGTCTCTTTGCGGTTTCCATTAAACGTATTATAAAATCCTTTGTCCAAAACATTAAATTCATCTGCGCCGAAAGAATGATTAAAATTCTTTAGAGAAGAAGTAGTCACATCATAACTGAAAGTAAAACGTACATTTCCAACCTGTAATCCCACCATTGGAATTACTGCATCTCCATACCGGTAAAACAATCCGCCTATAATTTGTTTGGAGCCGTCACCGGAAAGATTGTAAGCAGCATTCATTCCAACAACAAATTCACTGGATGAAGCCATTCTTGTATAATAAGCCGCCGGGTTGATAATGAGCACATCGCTCATTTTAAAAATTCCGTTGATAAAACCAATATGCCGCATCGCAAGGGTGCTGGAATTATCGTCAGCAAAAAAAGTTTCCTTTGGCCTGTTTACGTGTTGAATAGAGTAACCGGCATTGATATAAACATCTTCTGTTGGAAAATAAGCGTAATTAAGACCGGCCTGCATATCAAAATAACTGACACTATTATTGAGCAATTGGACAGCCGTGGGTAAGGTTGCATCAAAAAATCTTCCGTCGAACTGATCAGGAAAAGTAAGCTTGCTTTGGTCAATTCTTTTATTCGCCCAGTCAACATTAAATCCGGCAGTGAGGAGGCTGCTGAGGCCGAGCATTTGATGGTAAGCGATTGAAGCATAAATTTGAGTAGAAGTAAGACTGCCACTTCCTGCTACATCACGCTCAATAACGCCACCCAATCCCATCCAACCGGTTTCGATCTTATCCCTGAATACCTGTGCATCTCCAAAAATACTCATGGTTTTATAAGGAACCGACATGATATTTGAGTATTGATTCCGGTATGAAGCGCCGAGCCTGTAATCGGCATCAGGAATAAAACCGGTATTTGCCGGATTAGTAAGTAATGGATTATTGAAAAATTGGGAGAAATGCAAATCCTGCGCAGACGCCTGCCTCAACCCGGAAATGGAAGAAACGAAAAGGAATAATATTTTTAAAATCTTTTTCATTTGCTTTATCGCAATAAAGTAATATCTCCTGTTTTTGTTACTTTTTTACCATCTGAAAAAATTACTTCCAAAGTATAAGAATACA
>JAHEZB010000452.1 GCA_023251285.1 Chitinophagaceae bacterium
TATAATGTTTTGGTAGAGTGAACAAATTTAGAAGGTTTTTGATACGAACAAAAAAAAATCTCAGGTTCAAATTTTTTCAATCACCCCGAATCCGCATGGGATAAGGATTTTATGGATCCCGGTTACACGATCACCCGCATGGTATGCATGATGGTCTGCGGAAAGCCTTGCCAGCATTGGTTTTCAGGAGATGGAGCTGAAATACAGGCCGGACAGGGGTTTTGAGCAAGATCAATTTGTTTTTCAGCTAAATAAAAATAAATCTTTTGCACACTCAATGCACAACCTCCATTATTGTTCGAAATGCAATGAATTTATTACCCCATTTGTCTGTTCCTTTTTTTCTCATTTCGTCAGCAAATTTTTCAATATACAGGTTATACGGCATTTCGCTTTCTCCATGGTATTGTACCGCATACGTGCGACCTTCTGTGTCATCCACTTCCAATAGCCTGAGAATACTGGCGTGAGTAAAACATCCTGTGCTGATGATATCCGGGATATGTTCTTCCTTCAACCAGGTCAGCCAGTCGGCGGCAATGGAGTGTTCAATTTTTATAGTTACATTATAAATGATCATGTCCAGGTTTTTGATCAGCTATTGCTATCATCTATAATGATCTTTTTCAAACGCTGGTACATGAAAGATACTATCAATAATAAAATACCTAACAATATAAATGCAGCAATTTTTCCGCCAGGCGGTATGTTCCTGATATCAAAAACAAATAGTTTTACCAGGGTAAGGGTGAACAGGGATAAAGAAATGATACGCAACGTACGAAAACTGTGTTTCATTCCCAGCCACATCAGGCTAAATGAACAAATGCTCCATAGAATGCTTAAACCAGCCTTTTGATACAAATTTTTCCACCAGACCCAGTCGTTTTCATTCCGATAATTTGCCCACATAACAATATGATACATTTCAATACTAAGCAGCAGGATGATCCCGATCGTGGCTATCCAGGTAAAAGCAGACCTGTAAGCCAGCCAGTTTTCATTGTCTTTATTAAAGAAGAACCGGATAAGATCATAAAGGAGCCAGAACAATAACAGGTCTGCTATCCAGTGGGCTATAAAAAGATTGCTCTTTCCGGATCCGGATAACAACGATAATGAAACATACCGGTTGGTGGAAATATTGATAAAGTAAAGGCCAAAACAAAAAGCAGTTAGTAAAAATTTCAACAGCGGGAAAACAGTATTTTTTTTAAAAAACTGCAGCAGGATGAAAACAAATGCAAAAGAATAAGCCTGTAAATAAATCGAATGCACAGGCGCCAGGAGAAACCGGTGGCTGAACTGGTAATAAAGTTCCAAGGCCCCGGATAAATAAAGGGTACCAACCGCAGCTATGAGTACTGCTTTCCGCGAAGAAGAAGTGGAAATAATATTTATAAATTCTCCACCCTGCTCCTTTCGGATCATTTGCTGATAAATAAACAAGGCTATCGAAACAACCAATGTGGTGATAAACCCTTTATTGATAATAATAGGCATCAGCTCTTTGCTTGCGAAATATACTCCTGTCCAGGTAATAATAAGGCTGATCAACATGGCTACCAGTACAATACCCGATGCGATCCTGAGCAAGGAAATTTTTGATCGCTGGTATAAGAAAAGAAGCAACACAGATTCCGCAGCCCAGAATAAAACAATATGGTTGCCCCTGAATTGAACAGGCGCTGCCAGGGAAATAAATGTTAGACTGAGCCCCAGGAGAAGGGAAACAAAATTCCGGTCGACAGCCTTTTTTCTATAGAAAATCGTAGTCAATAAAAGATTTAAAAGACCCAATGACAGCGTGAACAGTCCTTTGGGATTTCCATCATTCCAATAGTCCAGTATTATCATGCCCCCGGCATAGTAAAGAAAATTGATACTGAGCAGGATGATGAAGTCGAATGAAGTGAATTTATTTTTAAGCTGTATACTGTTGATAATATTCATTGTTACAAACAGCCCGTAAAACAGGGTTGCGAATAATAGGGCATCTTTACTTGGAAACGGGGCCGTGTTTTCAAGAGACAGGTGCCTGATGAGCCAGCCGCTGAAAATGATAGTGGTGAAGAAAAGTGAAATGATATTAATAGCAGGCCATCGTTTAAACCAGGATAGGGCGATCAGGCCGGCATTAAGGATACATAAATAAGTGAACAAGGCGATATAATTCTCGTTGCCGGTGCTGACAAGAAACGGTGTTATAAAACCGCCGATCGTGGCCAGTATGGCGAGTTCCTGCCGGTTGTAATACAGAGAAAGAACGACAGCAAATGCTGACACGATCACCATAGCAATAAAAGCGGTAAGCTGCCCGATGAGATGATACTGATGAAAGGCAAAGGCAATACTGAAATAAAATACACTCAACCCGCCGCCTACCAATACAGAACTGAATGACCGGTAACTATTTCGGAAATAATGCGCCAGCCCGATCAAAATACTCCCGCTGATAAGCCCAATGATCACCCGGCCTGTTTCATTGATCCAGTTTTTATCAATGGCATACTTGATAAAAAAGGCAATGCCCAATACCAATACGGCTATCCCGATCTTATTGGCTAGGTTCTCGCCAATAAATTTTTCAATATCAGTATTTTTTTCAGACTGCTGGTTTTGTTGATATCCCCCGGCAATTATCACTTCAACTGGTTCTTGTGTTTTGATTTCTTCAACGACGGGTTTATCAGTTACAAATTTTTCAACCAGCGCAGGCTGCGGGATGATTGGCTTTTCTTTTATCGGCTCGGCAGGAAGTGGTTCTTCAACAACCAGTTTTTCAGTAATAATAATCTTACCCGGAGTTTCTTTAAAAACGGGCTTCACCGGTATATCTTCTTTTTGACCTTTCAATTCTTTTGAAAGAGAGAATACCTCGTTGTTCAGTTGTTTTATTTTGTCATACAGCGATTCCAGTAAACGGCGTTGTTCTCCCGTTCGGTTTAAAATGGTCAGCAGTAAGATGAGAAAAACTAAGGGTATCAGAATGACTAACAGAATTAATCCGTCCATCAAAATGAATTTAGGTTAACAATACTGCTTCAGCAAAGGGATGAAAGAAAAAGAAAGAACATTAAATTAATTTGCCGGCAGTGGTTATAATTTGATATCTAAATATACCGGACAATGGTCAGAGTGTTTTATATCCGGGTATATTTCTGCGTCTTTCAGGTTCTTTTTTAGCGGTTCTGTAACATTTATATAATCAATTCTCCAGCCTTTATTTTGCGCCCTTACCGTTGGAAAACGCTGACTCCACCAGCTATAGCGATGAGGCTCAGGGTGAAAGCTCCGGAAACTGTCGATCCATCCGTTATCCAGGAACTTTGTCATCCATTCTCTTTCTGCAGGTAAAAAACCGGATGAA
>JAHEZB010000015.1:0-2255 GCA_023251285.1 Chitinophagaceae bacterium
GGCGTAGAAGCAATCACTGCTTCTTATGATACTCCGGAAAATGTGCAATGGGGCGATGGGATAACGGCGGTTGATGAAAAAGGCAAACACGCAATTTCCGTGAATGCCATGCCCGTTGATCTTGATTTTACCAAAACCATGCAGATGCAGATGCTTGCAGGACGTGATTTCCTGCAATCGGATTTTGGAATAATGGATACTTCTAACCATGCGGCAAATTATCAGCAGCCTTATATTATTAATGAAACGCTGGCAAAAAAAATTGGTTGGACACCACAACAAGCAATTGGAAAAACCATTGAAAAAGGTGTGAGCGGCCCGGTTGTGGGTGTGGTAAAAGATTTCAATTTCAGAAGCCTCATGATCCGATTGGCCCGATGCTCATTTTTCTAAACCGCGATTTTTCACGCGATTACATGATCCGCATTGATGGAAATAATACCAAACAAACCATTGCCGGATTAGAAACTGTTTGGAAGCAACGCGTTCCCGGACGTCCTTTCAATTATCATTTCTTAGATGAGGATTACAACAAATTGTATTTATCCGAACAGAAAATCTCTGAATTGTTTGGAGTAGCAGCTGCACTTGCGATTGTGCTTGCGTGTCTCGGTTTGTTCGGACTTGCAGCATTCACTACGGTTCAGCGTACCAAAGAAATCGGCATCAGGAGAGTGCTTGGAGCCAACATCAGCAGCATCACTTTTTTAATAGCAAAAAGCTTTTTAGAATTGATAGGAATTGCCATTATCATTGCAATCCCACTGTCGTGGTGGGCAGGAAATAAATGGCTGCAGGATTTTGCATACCGCATTCCTGTGCAATCATATATATTCATTGCAGTGGCGCTTGCAACCGCGCTGATCGCATTGTGTACCGTAAGTTATCATTCGATAAAAACATCGCTCATGAATCCGGTGAAGAGTTTGCGAAGCGAATAATTAGTCAATTAGATCACGTGCTAATGCCCAGCCTCGTTTCCAGCGTTGAATGGGCGTAATATTTAAGAATAGGCATCGGCCTTTTTAATAAATAATAAAGGCACCCGTATAGAGTAATAATTTTAAGATCACACATTTGCAAACAGCGCCTTCAATTCAGAAGCATCGCCGGGTTTCATTTTGCCTGAGAGGATCAACCTTAACTGACGACGGCGTAAAGCTCCATCATACAATTCCTGTTCTTCCGGAGTTTCAGGAGCTAACTGGGGAACCTTCCTCGGTTTGCCATTGGGGTCAACTGCCACAAATGTATAATACGCTTCGTTGCTGGTATAGCGATATTGTTGAATCAGATCTTCGCCCCATACTTTCAGATATATTTCCATACTGGAGTTGAATGCGCGGGTTACCTTAGCCTCGATATGAACGACATTGCCTAATTTGATTGGATTGGTAAACGATATATTATCAACCGAAGCCGTTACAACCGGCGCATTGCAATGTTTAAACCCGGAAAGAGCCGCAGCAATATCCATCCAATACATTAATCTTCCACCCATCAGGTTTTGAAATAAGTTGGTGTCGTTTGGTAAAACAAGCTCGGTCATTACAACCAGGCTTTCAGATGATTTCTTTACTGTCATTCAAAAAAATTTTCGCAAAGATAACGGCTAATAAAAAAAATGATAATAATAATAGTTTTGCAATCTTTGCAGGCAAAAAATAATCTGATGCATTTTCTTCTCGGCTTACTATTGAGTGCAGGTTTGCTTTTAATTCTTGCCGCGATATTACCCGGCATTTCTATAAAAAATTATGTAACCGCTGTTTTTGTAACCCTGGTTATTGGCATTCTCAATGCAACAATTGGCTTTCTTCTAAGATTGCCGTTAAACATTATTACCCTCGGATTATTATCATTCTTTGTGCGGCTCTTTGTTACTACCATCATGATCAAGCTGGCAGGAAACCTGTTCAAAGGATTTACGGTAAAAGGGTGGGGGCCGGCATTCCTTCTTGCTTTGGCCATGGCGATCTTTGGAATGCTTTTAGACAACAGCGTTCATTTGTAAACGGCTAAAACAAAAACACAAAAACAACTTATTTATTCTTTTGCTGCGCCTTCAATCTTCCTGCTACCTTTCATCAAACATTCTCATTTTTTTAAAAAACGCTTTCTTACTTTTATTTTTTTTAAACAAAAATGTAATGATGATTTTATGAAAAGACTTAGTTTGTTGACCATCTGCTTGTTTTTTATTGGTATGAATATTTTATCGTCTCAGCAATTATACATGCCAAGAAATATTACCA
>JAHEZB010000015.1:2265-12746 GCA_023251285.1 Chitinophagaceae bacterium
TAAAGAAGAAACGCGTTCAATGGATGGAAATCCCGGCAAAAATTACTGGCAGAATGAAGGAAAGTACGATATCCATGTAACCGTAACGCCTGAAACCAAGGTAGTATCAGGAGTTGAGAAGATTGTGTATAGCAACAACAGTCCGGATACGTTGAAATTCCTCGCCATTCGATTTGTGAATAATGTACACAAACCGGAAGCTCCGAGAGGCAACTATACCAGCGATAATTATTTTACAACAGGATTAGATATTCAATCTCTTTCGATCAATAATGAAGATTATAAAGTCGATTCTAAAAACTGGGGAACCGTTAACGGGGTCAGATTAAAGCAACCGTTAATGCCTCATTCTTCAGTTGAATTAAATATTGCGTGGAGCTATCCTTTATCAAAGCAGGATGGCCGCGAAGGGCAAATTGACAGTACTACTTTTTATGTAGCCTACAGCTATCCGCGCATTTCTGTGTATGATGATTACAACGGATGGGATTTTATACCACATACCGGAAGGCAGGAATTTTACAACGATTTTAATGATTATAATTTATCAGTAAAGGTTCCGAAAAATTATGTCGTTTGGGCCACCGGCGATCTGTTAAATCCGGATGAAGTGCTGCAACCTGCTATAGCAAAGCGGTTGAAAGATTCATATACTGCTGACAATGTTATTCACGTTGCAGATTTCAACGAAATGCAGCAGAACAAGATCACTGCTCAAAATGACTGGAACGTTTGGAAATTTACTGCCACTCACATCACCGATGTTTGTTTTGCTGTAAGTAAAAATTATGTGTGGGATGCAGCAAGCGTGGTCGTTGATGCAAAAAATAATCGTCGTACGAGTGTGCAGGCAGCCTATAATGATACGGCAAAAGATTTCCATCAGTCTGTAAAATGGACTCAACATGCTTTGCAATATTTTTCTACAAAATGGCCGGGAGTATCTTATCCATTTCCAAAAATGACTGCCTTCCAGGGGCACGCGGATATGGAATATCCGATGATGGTAAATGATGCAACGACAAAAAATTTAAAGTTTGCCCAAATGGTGCAGGATCATGAAATCGCCCATACTTATTTCCCGTTTTACATGGGTATCAATGAAACAAGATATGCGTTTATGGATGAAGGCTGCGCTACTACTTTTGAGTATTTAATTGGCCAGGAAGAAAATGGAAAAGCGCATGCAGATTCGGTTTATAAAATGTTTCGTATCAGTCGGTACATTCATGATCCATCCACAGAAGAAGATCAGCCGATCATCTCCATGTCAACACAGGTAAGTGGTGCAGGCTACGGCAATAATTCTTACGGCAAAGCCTCGCTGAGTTATCTCGCATTAAAAGATCTGCTGGGTGATGCTACCTTTAAAAAAGCATTGCATCATTATATGGATGTATGGCACGGCAAACATCCGATTCCGTGGGATTATTTCAATGCAATGAATGCAGGTGCAGGACAAAATCTCAACTGGTTTTTCAACAACTGGTTTTTCACCAATAGCTATATTGATCTGAAAATAGATACCGTGAAAAAACAAGGTGATTCTTATACAATCAGTGTAAAAAATGTGGGCGGCTTCGCTATTCCCTTTGATATAAAAATTGTTTATGCCGATGGGCAGGTAGCAACGATGCATGAAACTCCTGCTATCTGGCAAAAAAATCAAAGGCAACAGGTGTTTGAAGTTTCTGCAAAAAAAATTATCAAATCAGTTGAATTAGATGGAGGCATTTTTATGGATTATACACCCGATGATAACGTGTGGAAACAATAATCTCCTAAATTGAAAAAATCGTACAAACCGCCGCAGGATCATCATGCGGCGGTTTTTTGTTTCAAGAAAGAAAATGAGAATTGCGCTTATTTATTCGCTTATTGCTCCTTATTTTTCATTCTTAATTTGTTGCTTACTGAAACCAGTGAAACGAAAAGAACATAAGGTAATAAGGTGGTTTATGTTGTTGATGCGGTTATTACTAAGGTAATAAGGTTTTGGATTTCTAATTCACCTCATTACCTTAATTTCCACACGAAATAAGGAAGAACCACTTATTTTTATAAAACTTTTTAACATCAAGTCACTTCCATTTTATTCAAAATATCAAAATGAACAAACTGAAACTCCTCCTACTTCCATTGTTTTTTTGCGTATTCGCTTTTACTATTTCTGCACAGCCGCTTACCTCTCCACAGATAGACGCTTTGGTTGAAAGAACTTTGAGGACTTTTGACGTTCCCGGAATTGCTGTCGCTGTGGTAAAAGATGGCAAGATCATTCATGAAAAAGGCTATGGCGTAAGCTCGTTAAACACGATGAAAAAGATGAATGAGCATACGCGTTTCGGAATTGCATCAAACAGCAAGGCCTTTACTGTAGCATCCCTGGGAATATTGGTAGATCAGGGAAAACTGAATTGGAACGACAGGGTTACCGATTATATTCCAGAATTCAAATTATACGCTCCATATGTTACTGAGAATTTTACCATTCGTGATTTACTAACTCACAGAAGTGGTTTAGGACTTGGCGCCGGCGACCTGATGATCTGGCCGGATAGCAGCACTTTTACTTTAAACGATATCATCCATAATCTTCGTTATTTAAAACAGGTATCTGATTTCAGAACAAAGTATGATTATGATAATTTACTTTATATCGTCGCCGGGGAAGTGGTGGCAAGGGTTTCAGGGATGACGTGGGAAAATTTTGTACAAACAAACATTATGGATCCATTGAAAATGAAAGAGAGCGCACCAAATTATGATCTTTTGAAAAATAAAGAGAATGTGATTGATGCGCATGCGCCGGTAAATGGAAAAGTGCAGGTAATTCATCGGGACTGGAAATTTGTAGCGGACGCTGCAGGCGGCATCTATAGCAGTGTACATGATATGACCAAATGGATCATCATGCAGATGAATGATGGAAAATATGGCGACGATTTGAAAAATGAATTATTAAAACCACGAACACACGAAGAAATGTGGACGCCACAAACGATTATACCCGTACGTAATAAAGGAGCATACAATACCCATTTTGCTTCTTATGGCCTGGGTTGGTTTTTGAGTGATGAAAACGGGTATAAAGTACCGACACATACCGGTGGCCTCGCAGGAATTGTAACACAGGTAACTTTAATTCCTGAACTAAAACTCGGAATTATTGTTTTCACCAATCAGCAGTCAGGAGCGGCTTTCAGGGCCATTACCAATACTATTAAAGACAGTTATTTTGGAATAAAAGGAAAAGACCGGGTGAAAGAATATCACGACCAGGTGGTTCAAAATGAAGCAGAAGCAAAAAAAATAACTGATAGAATTTGGGCCGATATTAATTCCGAACAACAAAAAAATAAATCAGTAAAAGATTTCAGTAAGTACACCGGAACCTATACTGATCCATGGTTTGGTGATGTAGTGATTTCAGAGAAGAATGGTAAGCCATGGTTTGATTCTAAAAATTCTCCGCGGCTCACAGGAGAAATGTTTCCATTTAAAGGAAATACTTTTATTGTAAAGTGGAACGACAGAAGTATGGATGCCGATGCTTATGTAATGTTTGATCTTGATTATGAGGGAAATCCAAATGCCATAAAAATGAAACCAATTTCTCCATTGACTGATTTTAGTTTTGATTTCCAGGATTTGAATTTTACAAGAAAAAAATAATTGAAGATTTCGATTAAACCTACTGAATTGACCGAAGAAATTGAAACACATCCCTTCAAAGCCTTTATCCCTGAAAACCTTACTGTCATTATCGTTGGTAGCTTTCCGGGAAGGGAAGTAACGCACAAAAATCTCACAGAAGATGAATGGTTTTATGGATCTAAAAGAAATCAATTCTGGAAGATCATTTCCGGGGTTTATGAAACTGAGTTAATAACAAGAAAACAAAAACAGGATCTTTTTGCCAAACATGGGATTGGTATTGTAGATATTTTTTTAAGAATAAAACGGAAAGGCAATAATAACATGGACAGCAATCTTGAAGTGGTTGAATTTAATGATAAAGCGATTGAAATTATTCTGCGAAATCAAAATATTAAATCGATATTCTTTACCAGTAAATTTGTAGAAAAAGAATTTATGAAACTGTTTCCTGAAACGAAGATTGGCGCTTGTTTGCCTTCTCCTTCTCCACGTTATGCAACAATGAGTTTGCAGGAAAAAATAAATGATTATAAAAAGAAATTGCCAAAGTGATGAGTGCGGAGACTCTGAATTCCGCTTTTGCCGTCATTACAAGGCACTAAGCAATCTGCCTAAAAGTGTGCTTTAAAGGATTGCTACGAAAACTGTGAGACATCTAGTAAAATGAACAGTTCATCCAGTGGTTTTTCTCCCGACTTCATCAATAGGACACCCAAAAATCAGGAAAATAGTGCCAATAATTTTTTTTGCTCTTCGGTTTTGTCCAGGAGCATAAGCTTGTTTTCTTTTGATTGAGGTAAAGTAATCGTTAATCCGAAGATTGTTTTTAAAATATCTAATGCTTTTTCAGCGCTTAAACCGCATTTTTTAACTTCCAATTGTCTTTCTAATTCTTTGTAAAGTTTGCAAGCTGCAAAGGCAATGCAAATGTGAGCTTCTATTCTACGTCTTTTATAATGATAGATTGGGCGCACTTTTAAATCAGTTTTGGTAATTCTGAAAGTCCTTTCTATTTGCCAAAGCTGGCGGTAATAAGCCATTACGGTTTCTTTGTCAAGAATGGTATTAGTAAGATAGCCTTTCAATCCATCCCATTTTGAATCGTCTTTAAATTTCTCTTCATCAATAGCGATGCTGATTTCTCCTTCTAACTTTAAGTACTTATTGTATCCTTTATTATTAATAGTTTTTTGGTGAGTTTGCCACTATTTAAAAGTTTTCTCAGCCTTTCAATTCCTTTATTGCGATTGTGAGCATCTTTGTGAGCACGGCTTTCAGAATAATGGATAATTATTCGCAGGAATTCATCTTTTTTAATTTCTGTACTTTCATCATGTTCTAAGCGAAGAGCCAGTATTTGTTGCTGCACATGCACCGATTCATTTTTTATTCTGCCTCCAATAATAAAATCGTAATGCTGTTCTAACAAAGCTGTAATGTTTTTATTTGACATGAGCCCCGCATCTGCAACCACAATTAACTGCTGCATTTTGTACTTCTCTTTAAAGGCTTCAATAACAGGAAGCATCGTATGACCCTCAAATTTGTTTCCTTCAAAAATCTCATAATCCAGGGGATATCCATTTTCACTTACTAACAATCCAAGTACAATCTGTGGCTGATTATGTTTGCCGTCTTTACTGAATCCGGTTCTACGAAAATCATCTTCATCCGGCGCTTCAAAATACAGAGTGGTTACATCATAAAATACAACGGCTAATTTACCTCCCAAAAGTCTGATGGTATGATCGAAATTAATTTGTTGTACCTGTCTTATCTGCCAGGTATGCAACCGATCCATATAACGGTAAATGTCATTAACATGAAGCGTTATCCCTTTGTACTTTTGAAGATAGTCAATGGTCTTTAGTTTACTTACCGGATAAATAAGACGGGCTATCACCAGGTGCCTGAAAAGTTCTTCTTTAATGGCATTAAACCCTATTTCGTCAAACAGTTTTCCAAGTACAATCTCCGGCCCTAATAGTTGAACTTGCTGTATATTTTCATAAATGGATTCAAAGTAGCGCTGGTCATCACCTAAAATAAAATCTAATTGCTGTTGACCGCCATAAGAATTTATAAATGCCTGTGCTTCCTGTACAAGCTGGTCAATCTGCAATTCAACAGCAGAACTACCAATGGTTTTAACAACCTTATATTTACCACTGCTTTTATCAATGACCTGGATACTTATGACACCGGATTTATTCTTTTTCTTGCGCCAATACATAGTGCAAATCTAAACATGCACATCGGGGACACCCAAATCAAAACCAAGAATTCAGTATTGACAATACTTGTAGCGATTTGTTGCTACCTTTTAGGGGGAAATGATGAAGTCAGGAACAGTTCATCCAGTGGTTTTTCTCACAATGACGAATCGGTTCTGTTTCTGGCGAAATAAACTTTTACCTACCAGTAAAGGAACAAATTTGCCGCTTTTCCTTTTTGTACAAACGTTCCTTTTTCTAAGATTAAATTTGACAGATGATGACGTTTCTGCTGTTTATATTACTGTTTATCTTTTGCTGGCCGCTGGCCATTATGGCTTTGGTGCTTTACCCGGTCATCTGGCTATTGTTGTTGCCATTCCGGCTTTTGGGGATTGCAGTCGATGGCGTTTTTGCGCTTTTAAAAGGATTGATCATGCTGCCGGCGAGAGTGGTTCGCCGGTTGTAACCCGTGTCACCTTTTAACACCGGCAGAAAACATTTCCGGCAATGACGAATGAATATTATGCGATTAGCGTGTCGCAAAACAATCTGCAAACTTCTAAGTCGTTGACAAGGGAAACATACCACCCCGGAAGGGCATTGCAGATTTCCACTACATAAACGCGCCAGCATAGCCATTTGAGCATAAATTTCCCATATCTTCATGCTTCTTCAAAAAATCGTGTTCGCATGTGTTATTACAACGGTATCAAAGTTACTCAACATCAGTTGATCCGCCTTTTGGATGTGGAGCGGCAGATACAACAGTTTGAATTATTCAAGCCGGTACAAAACGGTTTTGATTATGGCACCTGTGTGGTCATTAAACCATCAGCAGATTGCACATGGGAGTTTGCAGAAATGGAATGGGGCTTCCTGCCACCGTCGCTCAAAAACCGGGAGGCGGTAAATAATTTTCGCTTCGGTTATAAAGATGCTTCCGGTAAATTCCGACCCGGCTTAACTACGCTGAATGCCACCGGTGAAGAACTGCTGACGCCGGGAAAAATGTTTCGTGATGCTGCATTAAACAGGAGATGTTTGATTCTTTCCAGCGGCTTCTTTGAATGGCGGCATGTTTTTCCTTTGGGCAAAAAAGGGTCGCCTTTAAAGACCGCGGTAAAATATCCGTATCACATCACGGTGAAGGACGTGCCTTATTTTCTTATGGCCGGTATCTGGCAGTTGTGGTCAGATAAGGAAACCGGTGAAACCGTTGACACCTGCGCCATTGTAACCACAAAGGCCAATCCCCTAATGGAACTGATTCACAATTCAAAGAAAAGAATGCCGGTGATCTTTTCAGAAGAGCTTGCCGGAGAATGGCTGTCAGACGGGCTTTCAGAAGAAAGAATTACAGAACTTGCCACGCACCAATATCGCACCGAAGCAATGCATGCTTATACCATTCAGAAAGATTTTAGGTCAGCCGCCGATCCATGCGAAGCATTTGAATATGCGGAATTGCAAGGGTTGGAAGGGGAGAGGAATGTTTTGTTTTGAGAAGGGTTGGAGTAGGATTGATACGTAGCGAGAAATATGAAAATAAAAAAAATCAATACCAACCGGCTTTCCTTAGAAGCGACTGAACGCTATACGCAACGTCGATCACATGGTCGCTCCTGTTACTTAAAAATGCTACCATAATTTGCTTTTCAGGAATGCGTAAAAGATACGCAGCAAACCCGCCATCTGCGCCGCTGTGGCTATATATCATTGGCCCTCCGTTTGGAGATTTTTGAATAAACCATCCGAACCCATAGGAGCTTCCAATAACAACAAGTCCAGAATTTATATGTGGAGTTATAGTTTCTTCAAAAGATTTTTGTGATAAAACTTTATAGGAGCGCAGCGCCTTTTCCCATGAGATAAGATCGTTGGTACTCGATACTACCCCGCCGTCTCCAAGGGTGCCAAATTGTTCCTCTTCTCCATAATCGAATTCTATAAATTCGTTCCCTGTTTTTTGGTAAGCATGGGCAAAATTGATAATAGGGGCATCCCTGTTCATTTCGTAGCTGTTTGTCATTCCTGCTTTTAAAAAGACATTCTTTCTTACGAAATCACCGAAATCAACACCACTTACCTTTTCTGTGATCAATGCAAGCCAGCGGTAACCGACGTTGCTATATCCGAAACGGGTACCGGGCTCAAAATCCAGTGAATCAATGTTTTTGTCCGAATCATACGTTTCCTGATCCATAACAGTAAACCTTGTTGCAGAATCTTTTGTTGGAATAAAATGAGGCAAACCGGACGTATGAGTGAGCAAATGATAAATGGTTATTTTGTTGCCAATTTGTGGGTTTACATCCGGTAAATATTTTATGATTGGGTCCTGCAAATTGAGTTTGCCTTTTTCTGCCAGCAATAAAATGGCAGTAGCTGTAAACATTTTGGATATTGAGGCAATATTGAAATTGGTGGCAGGTGTAATTTTTGTTTTTGTATTTATATCGGCGAGTCCGTAGCCCTTATTCATAATGATTGAATCGCCACGCATGATAACGATAGCAGCGCCGGGTTCGTTTGCCGGATAAACCTTGTTCATTTCTTTATCTACGATGCTTACTACATCTATTTCCTTTTCATTTTGCGCATCTGCACTGAGGGAGATAAAAACGAGTAGTAACGCAGCAAGTCTTTTGAAATATTCCATCCGATATATTTTTAAAAGTAAAAATCAACAATTCTCATATAACAGGCCCTATTGCCGGAAAGAATCATGTTATTTAACCTGTGCTGAGTAAAAAAGAACAAAATAAAAATATGATTATACCAGCTTTTATCCCGATGAATTGAGCAAGTGGTAGCCTTAAGTTATTAAATGGCAAGTAACGGCCGTTACATGGCTCTTACCATATTTGTGTCGTATAGTTTTTAATCCTATCTCATTATTTTACCTAATTTTCAAACGATAATGCAGAAATCGTTATTATTTGTGTGTTCACACGCTTCAATAATTCATGGCATACGATTATATAAAGATGCACCGATACCGTTTTTGGTTTATTGCACTCTTTTCTGCTCCTCTTCTGAAGCTGTGGCCCTTTCCCTTTTTTGTTTCAAAATTTTGTTGCCAAAAGATACCGTATAAGTTAGTTTGAAAATCCTGAAAAAGATATTCACGTTCGTGTTTTCATGATAAGGAATCGTAAGATCAGTGGCTACCCACCTGAGCGCCATACTGTTGAAAATATCATCCGCTAAAAACTTGAGACTGCTGTTGGTGAATTTTTTTTGAACGCCAAGCGACAATTTACCCATCGGTTTCAAAAGGTCTATCCCGGTTAAAGATTTAGATGAATAAAATCCGGAAAGCTCGATACCAAAATTTGCCGGAAGGGTAAAGTTTTGCGATCCGGCAATGCTCACATTAAACAAATCCATGTTTTGTTGATTCCCGGTAAAGCTTGCCCTTCCTTGCTGGTAGTTGACATTGATCGTTATAAACGAAGACCAGTAATGGGTAACAGTAACCGGAACATTCAGAATCAGGCTGGTTACCTTCAAGAAATCGAGATTCTCTGCCTTAGTATACGCTTTATTGTCCTGAGGGTTTACCTGCGATTGGAAACCGCCAATACTATTTTTTTCATAACTGTAGTCCACGGAAACACTGTATCCCTTGTGCATAAATTCCGCTTTTACTCCATCTGTAATTGCAGGCTGCAGATTCACATTACCGGAAATAAACGTGTGTGGGTCGGTAAAGATCATAAACGGCGCCAGGTCATTAAAAGTCGGTCTTGTGATCCGCTTGTTATAGCTAAGATTTAGCTTGTCCTTCTCGTTAAAACTATGGGACCAATACAGGGTCGGGAATAAATCTCCATAATTTCTGTTTACAATATTTTTTTTGGTATCGCTGTTGAGAATTGTTTGTGTATGCTCATACCGGAGCCCGGCTTTGAACTGATTTTTAGGATTAATAGCAAACGTCGTTGAAAGATAAGCTGCCCCTATATGTTCGTTTAAATCATATAAGCCGCTATAATCATCCTTGGATTCCCACAAGTTTTGTAACAATTCATCCACAAATACATCATTGGTAAAAGAAGCTTGCGTGTATTTTACACCGGTTTCCCACTGCAATCTTTTAATGGAAAAAGTATAATCGAGCTGTAAGGGTAAAAGCTTAATCGTGGTTACTTTTCCAGCCCTGGTCATGGTTGTTTTGACCGGATTTTCAGTGTTGTCAAAAAATTGATTGTCGTAATTGCTTGGATTGCTGTTGCCATAAAGTAAATAATCTATGTTGAAAGTGAGCGTGCTATTGTCCGTGAATTTATGCTGGATATTCATGTTGCTCATGAGGTTTGTCCAGTGATTGATTTCATTGTTGCCAATATGCACAACGGTATCCAATTGTTTATTCCGGTAATTTATGGAAGTATTATATGCATTCATTCTCCACTTATTATCGTAGGCAGAAACCAAAAAGCCAACAATGGTTTTTGGGGTAAGTTGTATGTCCATCCCAGCCCTTGCATTGATATTGAACTGGTAAGGATACCGGTCTGACCGGATGATGGATTCGGTTTCTATGCCATGATATAGTATCGAACGGTAACCCGTTATATATTGATTTTGGGCATGGCGGCT
>JAHEZB010000453.1 GCA_023251285.1 Chitinophagaceae bacterium
TTCATTTTGAAAAGAATTGTAAAATGCGTAAATATTCCGGTAACTGCTGACGTTGAAAGTGGGTATGCGCATAACAATGTGCTTCTAAAAGAAAATATAAAAAGGCTGATCGATACCGGAATTGCAGGAATTAATTTTGAAGACAGCCATCATGATGAGCAAAAATTATATTCAAAAGAGAAACAGTCAGAAAAAATTAATCTCGTTAAAAACACTGCTTCTGATAGTGGAAGCAATCTTTTTATCAATGCAAGAACTGATGTTTTTATAAAACAAAATCATTTATCAAAAGAAGAAAAATTAGCGGAAGCCATTGAAAGAGGAAAAGCGTATAAAGCTGCCGGGGCTGATGGTTTTTATCCGATTTTTTTAAAAGAAAAAGCAAGTATAAAAAGGGTGATTGAAGAAGTTGCCTTGCCAGTTAATATTTTAATGCTTCCCGGCATTCCTGACTTTTCCGCATTAAAAGAAATCGGTTTAGCGAGAATAAGTCTCGGTCCCGGATTTTTAAAATACGCTATCAATTCAATGAAAAATATTGCTGAAAAATTAGTGCATTATGAGGGAATGGAAGAAATTACCAGTAACCGAATTACAACAGATTATTTAAAAAATCTAATTTCTAAAAAATAAAAAAAGATGGATAAAAGAATAAACATTAAAGAATTGGAACCAAACGCTTATAAAGCAATGTCGGGATTGGAACAATATATCAGAAGTTCGAAATTACCGCCAGTGCTACGTGAAATGATAAAAATAAGGGCCTCACAAATCAACGGCTGCGCTTATTGCATTGACATGCATACACAGGAAGCGCTAAAACTCGGAGAAAACCAGCGTAGAATTTTTGCTTTATCCGCCTGGAAAGAATCACCATTATTCACAGAAGAAGAAAGAGCCGTTTTGCAATTGACAGAAGAAGTAACGCTGATCTCTAAAGATGCGTTAAGTGATGAAACTTATAACAAAGTGTTGAAATTTTATGGCGAAAATGAGTTGGCACAGATCATCATGCAGGTAATAATCATTAACATGTGGAACAGAATGGCAGTTTCAACAAATCAGGTCTTTGAACCGGCATCTTAACGCAGATTCTGTGTTTTAATAACATGATTCTGATCATAAAAAACCTATTGAACTTTATAATTGATAATTTTGTGCATCAAAAATCTTTATTTCAAATTATTCAGATTTGGCACAGGAAAAAAAGGACATAACCAACTTAAACGACATCAGGTTATTGGTAGATACTTTTTATGATAAAGTAAGAGAAGACCAATTGATCGGGCCGATCTTTGATGAACGGATCCAAAATCGGTGGCCGGAACATCTTGCCAAAATGTACACTTTCTGGCAGACGGTTTTACTGGGAGAACACACCTATTATGGTGCTCCGTTTCCTCCCCATGCACAGCTGCCGGTAGAGAAGATACATTTTGAAAGATGGCTGTCGTTATTTGCTGAAACGCTGAACGAGTTATTTGCGGGAGATGTGGCAAAAGAAGCGATCTGGCGGGCAAATAAAATGGCGGTGATGTTTCAATATAAAATCGATCATTACCGAAATAATCCGACAAAAAGCCTTATATAAAAAGCCAGTAAAACTACAAATACGAAGCATTTTTATTTTATTTAAAAACCAGATTTCTGTATTAAAAATATAATTAACAAAAAGAAAATTAGGATAGTTTTTCGCCATGAAAAATTGCCATAAGTGCTTTGAGAATCAGTCTGAATAAGGAACTGAAATAAATACTATTTGGGATTTATAAATGCAGCACATAATTTTGCCGCCATTGAAACAGGCAATTTATAAATCTGAATGATAAAAAAAAATATTTTTAATAACGGCATTCCCATATCAGTTTCTCTAAAACCAACCTTAGAAGCAGAAAATATACGTCCCCAGTTTACCGATAATAAAAAGCGGCTTTTTACCATTGCAGCAATGGCAGTTTTGGTTGCAATTACGATCAGTTTAGTTGCGAAATTCTTAATTTACCTTATTTATTTTATTACGAATGTTTCCTTTTATGGGAAATTTTCTATTGCTCACGTCACGCCTGCAGAAAATACATTAGGATGGTGGGTGGTTCTTATTCCGGCTATTGGTGGGTTTATTGTCGGGTTGATGGCCCTTTATGGCTCCAAAGCGATTCGTGGCCATGGAATTCCTGAGGCGATGGAACAAATATTGACGAATCAAAGTAAGATAAAACCAACCATTACGTATTTAAAACCAATTTCGTCAGCCATTGCGATTGGTACCGGTGGCCCGTTTGGTGCGGAAGGACCTATCATTGCAACAGGTGGTGCGCTTGGATCAGCTCTTGGCCAGATTGCGCGAATTTCTCATAATGAACGAAAGATTTTGCTTGCATCCGGAGCGACAGCAGGTATGGCGGCGATATTTGGAACACCGATAGCAGGAATTTTTCTGGCGATAGAACTGTTACTGTTTGAATTTTCACCACGTTCGATGATACCTGTTGCTTTAGCGTGCATCACAGGCGCCGCTGGACATCATTTTCTATTTGGTGCCGGCCCTGTTTTTCCGGTTGGTCATTTAATAGAAATTCCATCCAATACAGCACTTTTTGCTTACAGCATTTTGGGAATTGTAATGGGATTTATTTCTGTGTTTACTACAAAAATCGTTTATTATATTGAGGATGGGTTTGAAAAACTTCCGGTTCATTGGATGTGGTGGCCGGCCATTGGTGGCCTTTTTGTTGGTATCATCGGTTATTTTGCTCCGCGAACTTTAGGCGTTGGTTATGAAAATATTACCGATGTGTTGTCGGGAAGTTTGACTTTGAAAGTGGTTTTTGCTTTATGTATTTTCAAATTCATTTCATGGGCTGTAGCGCTTGGTAGTGGTACGTCTGGCGGAACGTTAGCTCCTTTGCTTACCATTGGCGGAGCTGCAGGAGTTCTGCTAGGAAGTGTAATTCTTGACTTTTTTCCTCATTCCGGAATCACCTTGTCGTTAGCAGCTTTGGTGGCAATGTCTGCCATGTTCGCCGGCGCTTCACGTGCGCTACTTACTTCCATTATTTTTGCTTTGGAAGCCACCGGGCAGTCAAACGCTTTGTTACCTCTTTTAGCAGGATGTATCGGTTCTTATATCGTTTCGTTTTTTATCATGGAAAATACGATCATGACCGAAAAAATAACACGGCGTGGTGTAAAAACTCCGGATTCATTTGAACCAGATATTTTAGAAACTATTAATGTAAAACAGGTGATGAGTGAGAACGGGTTGATGCTTGGGGAAGACAACACAATCGGTGAAGTGCGCGACTGGCTTGAAAAGGAGACAGATTACAGCAGCAATTATTTCATTATTGTAAATAAAG
>JAHEZB010000454.1 GCA_023251285.1 Chitinophagaceae bacterium
CCACAGGGAAAATCGATGGCAAAGTTCTTAGGCAGGCTTGATTCGGAAGATAAACTAACCAAAACAATTGTCTACAATTTGAATCCCGGAGATAATGAAGTGGTGGCTACAATGGCCGGTAATTTTAATGATGGATCCGTTCCGGGAAAAATTCAATTTGGTTCAGCCTGGTGGTTTTTAGATCAGAAAGATGGAATGACCAAACAAATCAACGCCTTGTCCAATATGGGTTTGCTCAGCCGCTTTGTCGGCATGCTTACTGATTCAAGATCTTTTCTTTCTTATCCACGGCATGAATATTTCCGCAGATTATTATGCAATTTATTTGGTGAAGAAATTGAAAATGGTGAATTACCAAACGATATTAAATGGACCGGAAAGATCATCCAGGATATTTGCTATAATAACGCGAAGAACTATTTTGGCTGGTGATCACTTCGCTCAAAACCATATTAATATTCGTTCAAATGATTGTTGTTTACTGAAACGGCGTGTCAGCATCACAGCAGTTAATAATCGTTAAACGTCAAAATTAAGAACAGTGGTTCGACCGGCTGGGCATGACAGGCTCAGCATCACAGCAGTGTGGAGTGTCAGCCTGAGCTTGTCGAAGGCGAGCTTGCACAGACACGCTTCCACAGGCTCAGCATGATAGCACTTATCTCATAGCCATCTGGCGACCATGCGGTAATCCTATTTTTTACTAATCCGATATATATCACCACCATCTGTAATTGCATACAACATATTGTTCATGTACGCTACATCACGAAAACGCTGGTCTTTATCCGTTAGCAATCTTTCTTCACCCACTACTTTATTGTCTTTAAGCACAAGGCGGTCAACGTGTTTACCGCTCAATGCAGCAACAAATAAGTTATTTTTCCATTCCGGAATCGCATTACCATTGTAAAAACAAATACCACACGGTGATATTACCGGGTCCCAGTAATACACAGGTTGTTCCATGCCCTCTTTCTGCTGAATGCCGGCGCCCACTTTATCGCCGCTATATTCAATACCATAAGTAATTACAGGCCAACCATAATTTTTACCCGCATGGATGAGATTGATTTCATCGCCACCGCGCGGACCAAATTCTGCTTCCCATAATTCGCCTGTTGCAGGATTTATATCAAGGCCGTCAGGATTGCGATGCCCGTACGAATATATTTCAGGTTTAGCGCCGGCCTGATTGATGAATGGATTTCCGGGCGCCGGTTTACCATCGGTTGTTATTTTTACGATCTTTCCAAGATAGGAATCTAACTGCTGAGCCTGCACGCGCGCTGAAGTAATGGATTTTTCACCCACACTTACAAACAGATTTCCGTCTTTATCAAATACCAACCGTGAGCCATACTGCAGGGTGCTGTTAGTAGCAGGCGTGGCCCGGAATATCACCGATACATTGTCTACCTTCCCGGCATCTTCATTTAATTTTCCTTTTGCAACGGCTGTTAAACTACCGGGTTCAACTTTTTCTGCATAACTCCAGTAAATCATTTTGTTGCTTCCAAAATTTGGGTCAAACGCAACATCCAGTAAGCCTCCCTGGCCTTCAAAAAGCACACCAGGGAAACCGGTAATTTTTTTGACCAGTTTGCCGTTTGCATCATGAATTTCCATGAAACCGGATTTTACCGTTACCATCAATCTTCCATCGGGCATCGGTACAATGCCAAAGACAGGCCCGATGCCATCAGCGATTTTTTCAACATTATAAGGAGTGGTTGTTTTTACACCTTCGATTCTTGTCTGGCCGGCAAATGCAGGTTTATAATCACTGTTTGGCGATTTGGTTTCCACAGGAGGCAAATGAGAAGTATCAGAGTTATTCTTCGCTCTTGGCTTTGCCTGGTTATTTGCACAGCTTACCAGGTAAACCCCCATCAGAGTAACTAAAAAGAAGAAAATGCTTTTTGCTTTCATAAATGACTTTATTAAAAAGTGAAATAATAATAGAAGAATTGGTTGAAGCTAATCATTTTTTATGTTCGGGATTTGTGATCTGGAAATTTCTGATTTTTCATTTTCAAAACGCAGGATTGCCAACCTTGAACCTTCCTCTTCAACTACTTTCCAACCATCTCAATTGGTCTGAAACGTAAAGCGCTCCAGGTATCATTAATTGAAATTGCTGTTACTGTTGTGATACCAAATTCTTCACCCGTTGTACGGATCGTGTCCCGGTTGATGTCTGTTTTCATTTTTGACGTTCCTTTCGGATAGGCAAACCATAAAACGCTGTCAGTTTCAATCTTCTGCAACTGAGTCTCCAGAAAATGCACAAACTCTTTGTTGTTATTGATAAAAACCAATGTATTGGCGCTTTTGGCTTTTTTATCAAAAGTGGTATTGAAACCGTTTTTTACCAATTCTTTTTCAATCTCATCCGGCGCGTTCAGCACAATTGCTTTGTCTTTGAACTTAAATTTTTTAATGATGTCCTGCATAATCAAAGTGTTTAGAAATTTTAAAAGATTTTATTTTCTACCGAAATGTGGCTAACTTTTTCGTGTGTTTTATGCGGTAAACAAATAAATAACAGCAATTCCTGTTTTTAAATAACTTTAGTTTACGACGTTAGATTTTCAATTTTTGTAAATGGCTTGTCTGCCGGCATCAGCAGATGCGTTATTTTTAAAACAAGCGCTTCCAGATCAATGTCAGCACGGTTTGAAAAAATTACGATCAACGTATTTTGTGTTGGAATCGTAAAACTAAAACTGCGGAAGCCACCGTTGGAACCGCTGTGATAAACTTTTTTCGACACCTCGCTACTGTCAATAAACCATCCATAACCGTATCCGAGTTTTTTATTTTCATCAATAGCAAATTGTATGGATCGCGCTTCATCAGTAATTTTTTTAGAAAAAACTTTTCCGGATTGCAAAGCATCAAACCATTTCAAATAATCATCTACAGAAGTATAAATGCCTCCATCGCCTTCGGTAGAAAAAAATATATTTTCTTCGGCCTGTGATTTTCGAAACTTATTTTCTGTTTTATCATATTCATATCCGAAGGCCGGTTGAAAGACAGTTGCGTATTCGTTCCAAACAGTTGAATGTTTCATTCCAGCCGGAAGGAAGATGTTTTTTTGAAGATATACGGCATATGGCAAACCGCTCGTTTTTTCTACAATCAGCGCCAATAAACAAAATGCGGTATTGCTGTATCGAAATCTGCTGCCAGGTATAAAATAAGTAGAATCTGCATTTTTTATTGCATCCAAAACATCGCTGTCATGCGCATGAAGCAGGTTTTTTGTATGGGTGTAATCATAATGGTCAGGAAGGCCGGAACTGTGTGTCAGCAATTGTTTTATGGTAATGGCATCTGCAAGTTTCGGATT
>JAHEZB010000016.1 GCA_023251285.1 Chitinophagaceae bacterium
GCTTCTCTTTGAAATCGTCCTTAAAAGTGTAGTTGCCGCTGAAGTTATTATCTACTTTTTTTGTTGAAGAAAAAGGAACCGGATATTGATACTGCACTTCCTGGCGATCTGGATTGATGATGGGCCATCCGTCTTTCCATTCAACGGGAGCCATAAAAGTTTCTCTTCCTGTATTGTAATAATCACCTTCGTAAGGGCGGCATCCAAGAAATACCGCATACCATTTGCCATCCGGTGTTTCTACCAAATCTGCATGCCCTGTGGAGGTGATTGGATTCTTTCTTGACGGATCTAAGTTTCGTTGAGTAAGTATCGGATTATTTTGGTAAGAAACATAAGGACCATCAACATTTTTACTCCTGAAAATCACTTCTGAATGTTGGTCAGCAGTGCCTCCTTCCGCACACATCAAATAATACCAGCCATTAATTTTGTACAAATGCGGTCCCTCAATCCAGATAGGATGTTTTGAAATATCTGTTCCGCCATTTATAATTATTTTGTTATCACCAACTGTTTCTTTTGTTGCAATATTATACTCAATCAATCGAATGGTTCTATGTCCATTATATAAAGATTTATTATCCGGCGGAATGCTGTTATAAGTGATATAAACTTTTCCATTTTCCTCAAAAAATAGTGAAGGGTCAATGCCGTTTAGGGCCGGGGTAAATACTGGCTGGCTCCATGGGCCTTTCGGATTTTTAGCAGTGATGATGAAATTGCCGCCTTCACTTACATTCGTACACATGATGTAGAAGATGCCTTTGTTATAGCGAATTGAAGGTGCAAATAAGCCACCTGAAACCTGCGCCTCTCCAATTTTAAGTTGTGTATTTCTATCCATCGCATTCCCGATTTGTTTCCAGTTTACCAAATCGGTACTGTGAAAAATTGGAAGCCCCGGAAAATACGCAAATGAGGAATTGACGAGATAATATTCGTTGCCAACCCTGCAGATACTGGGGTCAGGATAAAAGCCTTCAAGAATCGGGTTGCTATATTTTACCTGGCTAAAAATATTACCAGATAACAACAATATCGAAATGATTGTTGTGAGGAAACGCTTCTTCAGGATATATTTTTTCATAAAATCACCACCATTTTTTGCCGTTGGTTATTTATCCGGCGTTTATTAAACCGTCGCAACTTTTTATACCAAAGCTTTTAAATCGCCGTAGGGCTCTATTGTTTTTATAAAGCCATTTTCATCATGAACCAATTTTGTAACCTTGACGGAACGCAAATGTGTAACGCCTTTGCTCAAACTGCTGTCGTGATAAAACAAATACCATTCGCCTTCAAACTCAACAATTGAATGATGCGAAGTCCAGCCCACAACAGGATTTAAAATTTTTCCCGCATATTTAAAAGGCCCGTAAGGATTATCGCCAATCGCGTAACAAATAAAATGTGTGTCGCCGGTGGAGTAAGAAAAATAATATTTGCTCTTGTATTTATGCATCCATGATGCTTCGAAAAATCTTCTTTCAGTATCTCCCTGTAACAATGGTTTGTTATTTTCATCAACGATTAAAACGTCTCTTGGTTGTTCTGAAAATTCTAATAAATCATTCGTGAGTTTTGCAACTTTTGCACAAAGTGCAGGCTCATTTTCTTTTGGTAAATGCGCTGCCGGACTTTCAGGTTGTTCTGCATTAAAACTTCCATCGCGCCAGCGTTGCAATTGGCCGCCCCAGATGCCGCCGAAATACATGTAATAACTTCCCTGTCCGACTGGCTTATCCAGGCAGGCATCATCGTCTTTGAAAACAGCAGGATCAATCGAAAAACTATTTTTTATCGCCTTCGCTTGTGGAATAAATGGCCCGACCGGTGAATCACTAACTGCAACGCCTATTCGAAAAATCCCAGCATAATCTTTAGCCGGGAAAAAGAGGTAGTATTTGCCATCTTTTTCTGTCGCATCCGGCGCCCACATTTGTTTTTCGGCCCAGGGCACATCGTTTACATGAAGTGCAATTCCGTTATCTTTTGCTTCGCTTGTTGGTGAATCCATTGAAATCACATGATAATCTTCCATTGCAAAATGGCTTCCCAAATCGTCAAATGAGTCGCCCGCATCTATATCGTGTGAAGGATAGATATAGATTTTTCCATTGAATACATGAGCAGACGGGTCTGCTGTGTAGATTTGTTTAATTAATGGTTGTGAAATCGCTCTTTGATTCAGTTCATCAAAGTTGATGTGTTGGATACTTTCTTCCGGCATGATAAAATAGTTTTTATTAAACCTTCCAGGTTTTTAAGACCTGGAAGGTTTGTGAGACAACTTTATTTACTTCTTCTTTCTATCAAATCACTTTCAATCTGTACTTCCATCTTTTTATTTAATTTATAAAAAAACAACAAACCTGCGCCAATTAAAAATGATATGGATGGATAAATGCTCACCAGCATTTGGGTTCCATGAACGGCCTCTGCAGATTGCGTTTCACTGTTAGGAATGTAATGATACAATCCTAAAATCCATGTGAGTAACGCCGCGCCAATACTCAGTCCTGCTTTCAGTCCCACCATCATGGCGGAAAAAATAATGGCAGTTGCCCGCCGGTTGTTTTTCCATTCGCTGTAATCTGCAACATCCGCAATCATCGCCCACAAAAGTGGAATTGTCAAACCGTAAAAAAATCCGTGTAAGATTTGTGAAAGAAAAATAATTCCTACTGCTTTTGGTGGATAAAAAATAAATGCGAATATGAATAAAGTAGAAATGAACAGGCATATTCCGAATACATCTCTTTTACCATATTTATCCGCAAATCTTTTCGATAGCATTATCCCGAAAATCATAAAAATAATTCCACCGGCATTGAATAGGCCAAAGCCTGCAGAAACCGGGTCTTCACCAAAAAAGTTCATGCCAATGTCGGAAAGAAAATGAGTGATGGGGTTTATAAAATTGGTCAAGCTTTCTTTGTCCACATAATTTTTAAAATAGTAAACATAGCCACCACCTTTCATGGCAAGCGTGATAAAAACTAATGTTGTAAGGACAAGCATAATAATCCACGGCTTGTTTTTCACCAGGTCTCCTAAATCTTCTTTTAAGCTCGACTTCTGTTCAGGCTTTGGAATAATCCTTTCCCTTGTAGTAAAAAAAGTAATCAATAACATGACCGTTCCAATGATGGCCAGCCATGTCATTACTTTTTCAATACCCACTGATTTATCACCGCCACCGGCTGTTTCAATAATCGACAGCATAAATACCTGTACAAAAAACTGGGCAAACATTACTGCCACAAAACGATAAGAAGACAAGCTGTTCCGTTCTTTCATGTTACCGGTAATCACACCGCTCAGAGCAGAATAAGGCAGATTGTTTGCGGCGTATAACAACAATAATAAAGTGTAAGTAACCACTGCATAAATCAATTTTCCTTTATAAGAAAAATGTGGCGTGCTAAATGCAAGCAGTGCAATTACTCCAAGCGGTACAGCTGTAAATAAGATCCAGGGCCTGAACTTTCCCCACCTGGAGCGGGTTCTGTCAGCCAGCGCGCCAATCAGTGGATTAAAGCCAAACGCTGCTACCAGTCCTACAGTCAATATGATTACTGATGCATCAGTAGGTTTGAGTCCATAAATATCAGTATAGAAATAGGCGAGATAGGTTACCAATGTTTGAAATACCAGGTTGGCAGCCAGGTCTCCTAGGCTGTATCCAACTTTTTCCAAAACTGATAATTTATGCGAAGTGACCGGCACCTGCGTTGGCGCGGTTTGTTCAATGATTGTTACATCAGCAGCACTCATAATGGTTTGTTTTATGTAATTAAAATTAATGGTTTTTTGCTGTTGCAATCACGCTGTAAAAAGCGCGTTTCGGTTTAAAATTTCTATCAAATAATAATGGATAATTGGTACGTCCATGAATAGGAAATCCGTTTAGCCATGATTGTCCATCATTCACTCCCCAGAAGGTAATACGGCCAATTTGCTTTTTGTATTTCATGAAAAGTGTGAACAAATCTGCATACGATTTTGCAAGTACCCGCTGCATCGAATCAGGTAACTCCTTTGTGTATGGATTCATTTTCGCACTCCCCTGCGCAGTCTCACTTACATCTGCCGTAACCTTGTCCCATGGACTGGGAAGCACACTCAAATCAAGTTCTGTAAACATGACATCAATTCCCAACGCAGAAAACTCTTTGATGCTTTCTTCAATATCTGCCATCGGAACGGCACCGGCTTTCCAATGTCCCTGGATTCCTACACCATCAATACGAACGCCTGCAGCTTGTATCTTTTTAATCAAAGCAATAGCGCCAGCTCTTTTCTTTGGCTGCTCTATGTTATAATCGTTGTAATATAATTTTGTGTGAGGTGCCGCTTTTTGAGCCAAACGAAAAGCTTCCACTATATAATTGTCTCCGAGTTTATCCAGAAAAATATCTTTTCGTAAAGTACCATCTTCATTCAAAGCCTCGTTTACAACATCCCATGAATACACTTTTCCATCATACCGGCTGGCAACTTTTGTAATGTGATTTATAAAATATTCGCGAACTGAATCTGCACTTTGCATGTGATGCATGAATCCAGGCAACTGGCTATGCCAGATAAGATTATGTGCATTTATTTTGATGTTGTTCTTTTTTGCAAATGCTACTAACTTATCCGCAAGGTCAAAGTTGTAAGTGTCCCAGCCCGGTTGAATTATCTCTGCCTTCATACAATTTTCCGGGGTCACGGCGTTGAATTGTTGTTTGATCAATTCATCGGCGGCAGCATCTTTTCCTTCTATTTGCTGGGCATTCATCGCAGTTCCTATCAGGAAATCATTTTTAAAAACATTTTTTAAGGAAGGGATTTGCGCATCTACATTATCAGCAAATACCATCACTGCAATAAATAGGAGCGTTGAAAGTTTTTTTATCATGGCTTATTTTTTTGTGTTTGAATAATTGTTTCAGGAGGTCCGAGATAACTCGGTTTTAATCCACCAAAATCAAGGACTATTTTTTGTAAAACCACCGCTGGGCTTATCATCCAATATTTGATGACATGCTTTCTAGGTTGTGAAATTTTATGTTCGGTTGTTTTAATGATAATGTTATTTGCTACCCATTTTCCCCACGTTCTTTCATTTTTATCGTCTTTATTAATGCTGATAATCTGCGGCTTTTCATTGTCAATGGAAACAGCATATTGCAAACCCAAGCTATCATTTTCAAAATTTAAAGTAGGTGAAAAATAAGCATCTAGTTTTATGGTTCCTGTATCATAAACATAGATGTCATATTGAAGATACGGGTTACCGTTAGTAAGTGTTTCTTCGTTGACAGTTACCGGAAAAGTAGTAATTCCATCGCCATCCCTTCCAATTCCCGGAATAACTTTCCACTTTATTTGTTTGTTTACTGCTTTCGAATAATCGGCCGCTTCAATAGACACATAACCATTCTTTTCATAAAAAATATTTCCTTTTACATTTTTGGGAATAAGGCTTTCAGCTGTTTTATCTCTTACATCAATTTTTGCACTTTCATCCTTTTTCGTATTATCCGAAACATATTTTATTTCAGGCATTTTATTATAAGGCGGTTGTTGCCAATAAGTATATCCAATATGCGTTTGATCCATCATGTGGTTCCATTTTCCATTTGCCATTTCATGATTGTATTGATAAGACAAAAGAGAATCTTTTTCATAGAACCTTTTTGCGTCATCCGCATATTTATTGGCAACAATATTATTTTCGGAAGCAAGCTTTCTATTCTTTGCAACCGCTACATACAATTCATTCAAATTCACAAAAGCTTTTACAGGGAAAAGTACCAGTTCGAAATAAGCGTCTTTATATTCCGAAGGCAATTCACTATTTATTTTTTCTGCTTCTTCTTCCAGCTGCTTGTATTGTTTTATAACTCTTTCTGCTTCGTTATAATCAGTGAGGCTATAGGTTTCCGGGGATAACAATTCCGGTTTTCTTCTTGAAATATATTGCGAGTATTTTTGCAAAATGTCTCCTATTTGCCCGGCATACTTTTTACCAAATTGTTTTGCTGCCCAATCAGTGCAATAATTTCCAATATTGTCAACCGTTATTTTTTTCGGATTCCACGCATAATCCAAAAAGAAAGAAATCGGCAATTCCATCGGTTTTAAATCGCCTACATTCACGACCCAAATTCTATCTACACCACATGAATAAGCGAGATGCATCTGTTCCCAAACTCTTGCAATATTATTGGTGTTGATCCATTTATAATTTCTTGGTCCGCCTACATAATCAAAGTGGTAATAAATTCCATAACCGCCGCTCCTTGGCGTGGCATTTAATTTTGGAAGCCTTCGAAGATTGCCCCAGTTATCGTCACTGAAGAGTAAAGTCACATCGTCCGGCACACGCATTCCTTTATCATAATAATCCTGCACTTCTTTATATAAAGCCCAATCCTGCGGAGTTTCAGAAGCAGGTTTGCCGGTAACTTCTTCAATTATTTTTCTTTGATCGGCAACAATATTTTCCAATAAACCAATAGCAGTTCCCTGCGTCATCGGCATATCGCCATCGCCACGCATTCCAATGGTGACAATGCTTTCATGATGATCCATGTTTTCAATTCCTTTTTTCCAGAAGGAATCCAATTCATTTTTATTGGTTGCATAATTCCATGCTCCTTTTCCATATCGCTTCCATTCCTGCTGCGCTCTCAGCATTGGTTCGTGATGTGAAGTGCCCATCACAATTCCATATTTATTTGCGAGAATTGGATTTAATGTATCATCATCATTGAACGCATTTCCCCACATCGCGGGCCATAAATAATTCGCTTTTAATCTTAATAAAAGTTCAAATATTTTTTCGTAAACATGGTGATTTACGCCGCCGAATCTTTCTTTTGTCCAGCCTGAAAAAGCGGGCGCTTCATCATTGATAAAAATGCCGCGATACTTTACCAAAGGATGGTCTTGTAAAAAAATATTTTTATTTACATAAATTTCTTCCTTCTTTTTTGCCGGAACATCTGCCCACCAATACCAGGGTGAAACGCCAATTTCTTTTGACATTTCAAAAACACCATAAGCAGCTCCTCTTTTATCGCTGCCGGCAATAACAAGCGCTTTATCAATTCCTTTAAAAGGCTTTTCTACAACTTTTATTTGATACGCTTCCCATTTGTTTTTTATGGAATCAACGTTTATTTTTTTTGATTGAATTAATTGCTGAATGAAAGCGGAACCCTTGATTGTTCCGACGACGATAATCTCGTTTGCCTTGGACGGAAGTTCAGTGGCCATTTCCGGCTTTTTACCGCTAACCAATTCTACATCATTTTTAAAAAGAGAAACTGCTTTTTGAACGAGCCAATCATCATTTTTATCAGTATATATAGGAGTAGCAGTTTTAGAGACGATTGGAAAGTTTCCATTTTCATTTTTATCTGAAATAAAGTTTTGTGCGGATAAATTTCTTGCAAAGAAAATAATTGAGCATAAAATAAATAATCTTTTCATCCTGCACTTTTTTAAAAATAAAAATGAAAAAACCGCTTAAAACTTTGTTTACTGTAAATCAAAATCCAATGGAATTGCCGCCATCTACGGGCAACACAACTCCTGTAATATAAGCTGACTCTGAAGTTACCAAAAACAACGCCGCATCTCCAATGGTTGAAGGTGCGCCCAGTTCGCCCATCGGCGTTCTTGACAAAACTTTATTCTTTCTTTCGGGATCGTTGTTCAATGCTTTTGCCGACATGTCCGTTGCGATAAATCCAGGGGCAATACAATTTACCCGGATACCTTTTGGAGAAAGCTCTACCGCCATCGCGCGCGTCATTGCTTCGATCGCGCCTTTTGAAGCACTGTATGCAATAACTTTTGGCAAACCATATTGCGAAGCCATCGAACTGATATTTACAATACTTCCTCCTTTATTTTTAATCATATTTTTTACTACTTCCCGCGAGATCGTAAAAATAGATTGGACATTGGTGTGAATGATCTTTTCAAAGTCTTCATCCGTTACTTCTGTAAATTCTTTTTTTAAATTGATGCCCGCATTATTTACGAGAATGTCAATCCTGGAATATTTTTCTACCAGATTTTTTATCAATTCCGGAATGGCAGCGAGATTATTTAAATCAAATGCGAAAGTTTGGCAAAGCGCTCCGAGCTTGCTCTTTGCAGCTTTTAATTTTTCTTCATTACGCCCGATGATGATCGTGGTAATATCATTTGTTACGAATTTTTCTGCTATCGCAAAACCAATTCCTGATGCGCCGCCGGTAACGATGGCAATCTTTTTTTGTTCGTTTGTTTCCATCTGATTTTATTTCTGCGTTTTGCAAAGCTTCTGTAAAAAATAGCCCGATAATTAAATAACCGGTTTCTTTTTTAAAGAAGATTTCCTGATAATTAAATTTGACCTGATAATAATTGTGTTTGTATTTTGAATATTGCCGGTTCCTTTTAAATGATTCACGAGATTTCGTGCCGCCACTTCTCCCATATCAATCCCCGGATAATTAATCGTAGTCAGCGCTGGCTCAACCAAAGTGCAAATGGTGTCATTATTAAAACCAACGATTGCAATATCTTCAGGAATCCTGATTCCGTTTTCTTTTAAAGTGCGCATACATACCGCTGCAAGGAAGTCATTGGTAATGAAAGCCGCATCCGGCAAAGGATCCATTTTTAATATTTGCATCGCAGATTCTATTCCCGCTCTTTCTGAAAGATCATTGATGATCACCAGATTTTCATCGTAAGGAATTCCATTATCAAATAAAGCGTCCTGATATCCTTTGAACCGGTCAGAATAAACATTTCGTTTCAGGCTGGAGGTAATGTGCAAGATTCTTTTACAGTCTTGTTCAATGAGATGTTGTGTTGCCAGGTAACCGCATTTATAGTTATCGATTATTACCACGGTGTTATTTCCTTCCTGCTCCACGCGGTCAAAAAATATGACCGGCACGCCTTTATCTTTAAATACCTTAAAATGATCCAAATTCTTCGTATCAAAAGAAAGAGAAGCAATGACTCCATCCACTCTTTTGTCAAAAAGATTTTTAGCGTTCGCTACTTCTTTAATATAGCTTTCTGAAGAATGCGCAATGATAAGGTCATAACCTGCTTCAGTGGTTACTTTTTCTACGCCGGCCAAAACAGAATTGATGAAGTTACTATTGAGTTTTGGTACGAGCATCCCAACCGTATTCGTACGTTGATTGCGCAGATTTCTGGCAAATTGATTGACGCGGTAACCCATTTGATCCGCTAAATCAAAAATCTTCTTTTTTGTTCGTTTGTTGACAACCGGATCATTTTTCAAAGCACGGCTCACCGTAGCGATAGAAATATTCAACGCTGAAGCAATATCATAAATAGTAACTTCTTTGTCTTTCATGATAATTTAATTTTCCTTCAGTGGAATTGAAATTAAATTAAGGCCGTTTTTAATTTTTTTCCGGGGCCACTTCTTTTTTTAAAGAAGATTTCCTGATAATTAAATTTGATCTGATAATAATCGTATTTGTATTTTGAATATTTCCGATTCCTTTTAAATGATTCACGAGATTTCGTGCCGCCACTTCTCCCACGTCAATTCCTGGATAATTAATTGTTGTCAATGAAGGCTCTACCAGTGTACAAATGGCGTCGTTATTAAATCCTACAATCGCAATATCTTCAGGAATCCTGATTCCATTTTCCTTTAAAGTGCGCATACAAACGGCTGCAACAAAATCATTGGTGATGAAAGCAGCATCCGGCAAAGGATCGATTTTTAATATTTGCATCGCAGATTCTATTCCCGCTCTTTCCGAAAGATCATTGATGATCAATAAATTTTCATCGTAAGGAATTGCATTATCAAATAAAGCGTCCCTATATCCTTTAAAGCGGTCAGAATAAACATTTCGTTTCAGGCTGGAAGTAATGTGAACAATCCTTTTGCAGTTTTGTTCAATGAGATGTTGTGTTGCCAGGTAACCGCATTTATAATTATCAATTATTACAACGGTATTATTTCCTTCCTGTTCCACGCGGTCAAAAAAGATGACCGGCACGCCCCTGTCTTTAAATACTTTAAAATGGTCGAGGTTTTTTGAATCAAAAGAAAGAGAAGCAATAAGTCCATCCACTCTTTTTTCAAACAGATTTTTAGCGTTCGCTACCTCTTTAATGTAGCTTTCTGAAGAATGCGCAATGATAAGGTCATAACCTGCTTCAGTGGTTACTTTTTCTACGCCTGCCAAAACAGAATTGATAAAATTACTATTCAGTTCATGTACAATGATGCCGATAGTATTTGTATGCTGAGAACGAAGATTTCGGGCAAAATGGTTCGTACGATATTCCATTTTTTCTGCTAAATCAAAAATCTTCTTTTTTGTTTGTTTGTTGACGACCGGGTCGTTTTTTAAAGCGCGGCTAACAGTAGCGATAGAAAGATTTAAGGCAGACGCAAGATCATAAATGGTAACTTCTTTATCTTTTTGCATTACAATCGTTTACATGAATTGATAATATGTGTAAAACTAAAATAAAAAAAATATTTTTTAGAAAAAAAAATGTAATCGGTTACATTTTTCAAAAAAAATTCCTACTTTAGTCTTTCGAAAGATGAAGTCAATGAATTTACAGATGAACTTGGTTTCTTTTTATCGGTTAATGAAAGCCTTTAGTGGCAAGTGTTTCAGAATAATTTTTTGCAAATTTATTTTCGATGGACATTAAAAATAAATTTTGCAAAAGCTAACCTCTCACCAGCTTTAAAAATGAGAATAGTGAATATTTCTCATTAGAATAAGTTTTACGGTTTTTTTCAGCATAAAGCTGTTTTTAAAGTTCAACCCGATCTTTTAAAACAGTTTCAAGGATTTAAGATTTTTTAAAAAAAATATCACCCGGTTTCTTAAACTTTTAAAATTTAAAACTGCGCTCTCATGAAAGGTTTACAAAAGCAAAACCACAATCTGCACATTTGCAAAAGCTGGCAATTTAAGCTGCCGCTATTTATCCTGCTCTTTTTCCTGATTCCCTTTTCCGGATTTTCACAAAGCACGAATGTGAAGGGAAAAGTTGTTGATCAAACGGGCCAGCCAGTTGCAGGTGCTTCTGTAATGGTAAAAGGTGCAAACTCAGGAGTAAGCACCAACGCCAATGGTGACTTTGAAATTCAGGCTCCTGCAAATAGTATGTTGCTTATTTCGTCTGTAGGCTTTACAGATCAGGAAGTGAAAGTAAATGGAAATGAATTTTTGAATGTAACATTGAACCGCTCCGTTACTGGTTTGAATGAGGTAGTAGTGATCGGTTATGGTACGCAAAGAAAAGAAGCGATAACGGGTTCGGTCTCGTCGATAAGTGGTCAAAAGCTTAACGAGGTTCCCTCTTCCAATATTTCAAGTGCTTTGCAGGGCCGTTTGCCAGGAGTACAGATCTCTCAGACTTCTACTCAGCCGGGCGCTCCCATGCAAATCCTGATCCGTGGACAGCGCTCCATATCTGCCAGCAATGCTCCGTTGATTGTACTCGATGGAATTCCTTTTTCGGGTTCATTCAGCGATATTGATCCGGCAAACGTGAAGAGCATCAGTGTACTGAAAGACGCTTCCGCCACTGCCATTTATGGTTCGCGCGGCGCCAATGGTGTTATACTGATCACTACCAACAAAGGCGCTATGGGCCAAAAACCAAGAATAAGTTACAATGGATATTATGGGATTCACAAACTATGGGCACCTTTCCCAATGATGAATGGAGTAGAACTGGACAGCCTACGCGCCAGGGCTCATAAGTTTTCAATAGGTGCAGGTGAAACGCACGGTGTAAATACCGATTGGCAAAAGCTATTTTACAGACCATCATCACCGCTTACAAATCAAAATATTGATGTAGCAGGTGGCTCTGAAAAAGGCAGTTATCATTTTGCTTTAGGTTATTACGATGATCAATCGTTGATCCCTACACAGGACTTTAAAAGGTACTCTATTAACAGTTCTATTGACCAGGGAATCGGTAAATTTATCCGGGTAGGCTTTAGCACGAATACCGACTATAATGTTTCAAATGGTTCGCAGGTAGGAATCTATAATATTTTAAGCATGTCGCCGCTTGCAAGTCCATATAACGCAGACGGCTCGTTGAAGCAAAGCATTCAAATGCCATTGGATAATTCCTGGAATGAAACAAGATATATTGTTGATAGCTTAAAAGATCAATGGCTAAACCCGATAAAGACGCTGGGAACATTTAATAATATCTACGGAGAATTAAACGTTCCGGGGGTCAAAGGCTTAAAATACCGGGTGAATGTAGGCTTGAACTACAGTACTGTGGACAATGGCAGTTATACAGGTACAGGCATAACCAGCACAAACGCTACAACTCCTTCCGTTGCTACTATTATCCATTCTGTAACACTGAACAAGACCATCGAAAATCTGCTGACATACGACCGCATGTTTGGTGAAAAAAGCCATTTGAACCTTACCGGTCTTTATTCTGCAGAGCAGGACACTTATAACAGTTCTAATGTTTCGGCCCAGGGCGTTCCCAATGATGGATTTCAATTTTACAACCTGGGACAGGCATTGGGTCAGATAACAATAAATCCAAACAATCAGATCTACAACCAGAACGGCCTGCAATCCTGGATGGGACGTGCTATATATGAATATGCAGACCGGTATATGCTTACCGCAATTGTTCGTTCCGATGGTTCCTCAATCCTTGCACCGGGTCATAAATGGCATA
>JAHEZB010000455.1 GCA_023251285.1 Chitinophagaceae bacterium
TTTGCAGCCGTAGAAGGAATATTTTTCAGTGGAAGTTTTTGCTCTATTTTCTGGTTGAAAAAACGCGGTTTAATGCCGGGACTTACTTTCAGCAATGAACTTATAAGCAGGGATGAGGGATTGCATTGTGAATTTGCATGTTTGCTCTACAGTATGCTGTCAGAAAGGCTTTCAGAGGAAGAGGTTTATAAAATAATTGGCGATGCCGTTGAAATTGAAAAAGAATTTATCACTTCCGCTTTACCGGTTGCGCTTATCGGAATGAATTCAAAATTAATGCAGCAATATATTGAATTTGTGGCTGACAGGTGGTTGCAAGAATTAGGATATTCTAAGATGTACAACGTTACTAATCCATTTGATTTTATGGAAATGATTTCACTGGAAGGCAAAACCAATTTTTTTGAAAAAAGAGTAGGTGATTATCAAAAAGCGGGCGTTGCAGGCGGCTCAAAAGAAGCGCAATCATTTTCATTGGAAGAAGATTTCTGATAGTAAAAAATAAGCATCATCATTTAAAAAAATTGTTATGCAAGTAATAAAAAGAAACGGCAAAAAAGAAAGCGTAAAATTTGATAAAATAACTGCGCGCATTGAAAAACTTTGTTACGGTTTGGACCGGCGTTTTGTTAGCGCGGTTGATGTAGCAAAAAAAGTTATTGAAGGTTTATACGATGGCGTATCTACCACGGAACTCGATAATCTTGCTGCGGAAACGTCTGCATCTCTCACAGTAAAACACCCGGACTACGCATTGCTTGCAAGCCGCGTCGCTGTTAGCAATCTGCATAAAAATACCACCAAAAGTTTTTCTAAAACAATGCAGTTGCTGTATCAATGCAAAGACGAACGAACCGGAAAATATCTTCCACTGATAGCTGATGATGTATGGAAAATTATTCATGATAACGCAGAACTTTTAGACAGTACCATTATCTACGACCGCGATTACGGATTTGATTATTTCGGATTTAAAACTTTGGAAAAATCTTATCTTTTAAAATTAAATAATAAGATTGTGGAGCGGCCACAACACATGTACATGCGCGTGGCAATCGGTATTCATAAAGATGATATTGAAAGTGCAATCAAGACTTATCATTTAATGAGCGAGCGCTGGTTTACTCATGCTACGCCTACACTTTTTAATGCAGGAACACCCAAGCCACAAATGAGCAGTTGTTTTTTATTAACCATGAAAGATGACAGCATTGAAGGGATTTACGATACGCTGAAACAGACCGCAAAAATCTCTCAAAGTGCCGGTGGCATAGGTTTAGCCATTCATAATATCAGGGCTACCGGAAGTTATATTGGCGGCACTAATGGCACCAGTAATGGTATTATTCCAATGCTAAAAGTATTTAACGACACTGCTCGTTATGTGGACCAGGGCGGTGGAAAGCGCAAAGGCGCATTCGCTATTTATTTGGAACCGTGGCATGCTGACGTGTTTGAATTTTTAGATTTAAGAAAAAATCATGGCAAAGAAGAAATGCGCGCGAGAGATTTATTTTACGCGTTATGGATTCCGGATTTATTTATGAAAAGAGTAGAAGCAGATGGTAAATGGAGTTTGTTTTGTCCCAACGAAGCACCAGGTTTGCAAGATTGCTGGGGAGAAAAATTTGAAGAATTATATACAAAATATGAAGCGGCAGGCAAAGCGAAAAAAACAATTAAAGCGCAGGAACTTTGGTTTACTATTTTAGAATCGCAGATAGAAACCGGCACACCGTATTTGTTATATAAAGATTCAGCAAATGGGAAAAGCAATCAGCAAAACCTCGGTACCATAAAGAGTTCTAACCTTTGTACAGAAATTTTGGAATACACTTCGCCAGATGAAATTGCCGTTTGTAATTTAGCATCTTTGGCATTACCACGTTTTGTGATTGACGGAAAATTCAATCACGAAAAATTGTATGAGGTAACTTATGAAGCCACTAAAAATCTCAATAAAATAATTGATAATAATTTTTACCCGGTAGAAGAAGCCAGGAATTCCAACATGAAACATCGCCCGATTGGCTTGGGTGTTCAAGGGCTTGCAGATGTTTTTATTTTACTGCGCCTGGCTTTTGAAAGTGATAAAGCAAAGCAACTGAACAAAGAAATTTTTGAAACCACATACTTTGCTGCTATGACCGCAAGCAAAGACCTGGCAAAAGTTTCAGGCGCTTACGAAACATTCAAAGATTCGCCTGTTTCAAAAGGTATTTTTCAATTTGATATGTGGAATGTGGAACCTTCCTTGCGCTGGGATTGGTACAGGCTGAAAGATGAAGTAATTAAATTTGGCGTGAAAAATTCATTATTGGTTGCGCCAATGCCTACCGCTTCTACTTCTCAAATTTTTGGTAACAATGAATGCTTCGAACCTTACACTTCCAACATTTATGTAAGGCGCGTTTTGAGTGGCGAATTTGTGGTAGTAAACAAACATTTATTAAAAGATTTGGTTGAGCTGAATCTCTGGAATGACGACATGAAAAGTCGCATTATTCAACACAACGGTTCGGTTCAAAATATCGAAGAAATTCCAACTGAGATAAAGGACATTTATAAAACCGTTTGGGAAATTAAGCAGCGAAATATTATTGATATGGCCGCCGACCGGGGCGCTTATATTTGCCAGTCGCAATCGCTAAATCTCTTTATGGATAAGCCTTCCGTGAGCAAATTAACTTCCATGCATTTTTACGGATGGCGCAAAGGATTGAAAACCGGAATGTATTATTTGCGCTCCAAAGCAGCCACGCAAGCCGTACAGTTTACGGTGGAAAAACAAGGCGGGAAAAGTGTGGAACCATTAATTGAGAAAGTTAAGGATGATGTTTCAGAAGATGATACTTTTTCTGAAGGAACTTCCTGCACCATGGAAGATGGTTGCATAAGTTGTGGCAGTTAAATTAATTGTAGAGACAGGTTGCGACTTGTCTCTACAATTTCCTGTCACATTAAAATATTTAAGTCATGTATGAGCACGAAAAAAAATTTTGCCCCCGATGCAGAGCCCGCTTTGAATGCAAAGTGGATAGTTCCATCCTTGAGCCTGTTTGCAAGTCCAGGTAGCTTTATCCCGGAAGCAATGAGCAATTCGGGCAACGACTAACGAATGATCACTCTCTCTCGAAATAATCATCCCGAATGAGAGGACAAGTCGTGCATCGTTTCTTCACTATACGTTCGGTCATTACAGACACACCTGTTGTATTGTTCATCACCCTTAATTTTAGCGCAGCGCAGCATACAACCGGTTTGATCGTGTATGTTGCTCTGCTTCTTCCATTGATGGGAACTTCATCTCAAGGTCAGTTTAGCTGGATACACATATGCGCATTGCTGCAAGGTCT
>JAHEZB010000456.1 GCA_023251285.1 Chitinophagaceae bacterium
GAGCAGGAACCAGCGGCATTTCAAAACAAATTACACTACCGGTTATTTTGGGCTGGGATGTAAGTGGTATTATCGAAAATATCGGCAAAAATGTTACTCAATTCAAAACCGCCGACCACGTTTTTGGCTGTGTTGGCTTTCCACGATTGGGAAATGCTTACGCAGAATTTACGCTTGCCGATCCGAAGCTACTTGCGATAAAACCAGATAATATTTCGTTTGAAGAAGCGGCAGCAATTCCGATTGCCGGTTTAACGGCTTACCAGGCCATTAATGAAGAATTAAAAGTATCATCAGGAGAAAAAATACTTATCCAGGCGGCAGCGGGGGGAGTTGGTCATTTGGCGGTTCAGTTTGCAAAAATGAATGGCGCATATGTCATCGGAACTGCATCAGAGAAAAATGAAAAATTTTTAAAATCACTGGATGTTGATCAGTTTATTGATTACAAAAAAGAAAGGTTTGAAGATATTGTTCATGATTTGGATTGCGCTTTGGATGCAATGGGAGGTGAGGTTTTGTACAGAACGATTTCTTGTGTAAAACACGGTGGCAATGTGGTTTGCCTTCCCTCTTCCACCAAAAATGATCCTAAAGCAATAGAACTTGCAAATGAACGAAATATCAAATTAAGCTGGCCAATAATGCGCGCAGATGGAGAAGAAATGCGAATCATTGCCAGCCTTTTACAGGAAAAAAAATTGAAAGTTTTTGTAGATAAGATTTTCACATTAGACCAAATAGCCTGGGCACATAAAGCCGTGGAAACGCATCAGACTAAAGGAAAAGTAGTTGTAAAAGTGGATTAGAACTTTACCTGGCTTTTGCAAAGCAATAAATAATGCAAATTTCAATTTGCTGTGTTCAATTCATGTGAACAACGTTTGCTTTTTTACCCGGCATTAACCGGATCAATGAAATAATTGCGATCAAATACAAATTCTGTTTATTTCTTCTTTTGTTGAGATAAGGACAGATGTTTTCAAAATAAATGCTTACTTTTGCAGCCCTTTCAGAATTTTATGTTTTGCCTGAACGGATTTTCTCTAAAAACATATTGCCCACATGGCTCCATAAGTACCCGTCTGTTCGGGACGCCGGCGAGGGTGTAAAAGTAAAATATTATAAATAATGCCAAAGGTTAAAACCAACTCAAGTGCAAAAAAGCGCTTCAAAGTAACCGGGACCGGTGAAATCACTTTTCAAAAAGCCTACAAACGTCACATCCTTACGAAAAAAACCACCAAACGCAAACGTGCTTTGCGCAAGAAAGGTTGTGTAAGTGATGCCAACAGACCATTTGTAATGAGATTACTTCGTATGAAATAATCGCTTCCTATCAAAAACTTTCAAAAAAAAATAAAAATATTAAAATATGCCACGTTCATCAAATGCAGTAGCATCAAGGGCAAGAAGGAAAAGAGTTCTTAAAGCCGCCAAAGGTTATTACGGAAAAAGAAAAAACGTTTATACCGTTGCTAAAAACGTAATGGAAAAAGGGCTGACATACAGTTATGTTGGCCGCAAACTAAAAAAACGCGAATACCGTGCACTTTGGATCGCACGTATCAATGCTGCTGTAAGAGAAGAAGGATTGACCTACAGCCAGTTCATTCATAAATTAAACGAAAAAAATATTGGCCTTAACAGGAAAATTCTTGCTGATATGGCAATGAATGAGCCTGAAAGTTTTAAAAACCTGATTTTGTCAGTAAAATAATTCTTTCAAAATTTCTTTAAAACCGTCCGAAAAAATCGCGACGGTTTTTTTATGCCTGATCCTTAATTCTTAACTCATTATTTGCTATTGTACACTCAGGAATTCACCTTTCACAATTCACGATTATATTCACCATTCTATTACATTTGTAAATATTTTTAAGCCTTAAAAATTTTGAATGAATAACACTTACAGTGATCTTGTAGATCAAACATTTAATTTCCCCCAGGAAGGTTATGATCTAAAAGATGGTTATCTCCAATACAACGATGTAAATGTAAAAGCGCTGATAGATAAATATGGGACGCCATTAAAGTTTACTTATTTACCCAAGATTGGCATGCAGATCAATAAGGCTAAAAAAATGTTTGAGAATGCTTTCAAAAAGCATAAGTATGAAGGAAAATACAATTATTGCTATTGTACCAAAAGTTCGCATTTTTCTTTCATTGTTGAGGAAGCGTTGAAACATGACATTCATCTTGAAACATCCTATGCATACGATATTGAAATCATTCTCAAATTATTTGAAAGAAAGAAAATCACTAAAGAAACATTCATTATTTGCAATGGATTCAAGCAAAAAAGTTACACCAGCCGTATTGCCCGATTGTTGAATACCGGCTTCAAAAATGTAATTCCTGTTCTCGATAATAAAGAAGAATTAAAAGCATATAGAAAGTCAGTGAAAGTTCCTTTCAATATAGGCATTCGTGTTGCTGCTGAGGAAGAACCAACGTTTCCTTTTTACACTTCGCGTTTGGGAATCCGGGCAAAAGATATCCTCGAATTTTATGTAGATGAAATCGAAGGTTTTGAAAATAAATTCCAATTAAAGATGCTGCACATTTTCCTAAACAAAGGAATAAAAGATGACATTTATTATTGGAGCGAACTCAATAAAGTGATCAATCTTTATTGCCAGTTAAGAAAAATTTGCCCTGAGTTGGATTCTATTAATATTGGCGGTGGTTTTCCCATAAAACATTCTTTGGGCTTTGATTATGACTATCAATTTATGATCAATGAAATTGTCAGAAATATCAAAGTAGCCTGCAAAAAAAGCAAAGTGCCGATGCCCAATATTTTTACAGAGTTTGGAAGTTATACGGTTGGCGAAAGCATGGCGCACATTTACAGTGTGATCGGAGAAAAAATGCAAAACGACCGCGAAACCTGGTACATGATCGATTCTTCTTTCATCACCACTTTGCCCGATACATGGGGCATTGGCGAAAAATTTCTGATGCTTCCTGTAAATAAATGGGACAACGAATATCAAAGAGTAACGCTTGGCGGCATCACTTGCGATAGTCATGATTATTACGATTCTGAAGAACACATCAATGAAGTTTTTTTACCAAAAATTGGTACCGGCGAACCGTTGTACGTTGGTTTTTTTCATACTGGTGCTTACCAGGATCAAATAAGTGGTTATGGCGGAATAAAACATTGCCTGATACCTTCTCCAAAATACATTGTACTTGATTATGATAAAAATGGCAAGCTGGTAGATTGGGAATATGCCAGAGAACAAAGTGCTGCAAGCATGTTGAAGATTTTGGGGTATAAATAAATTTGTTCAGAAAGTAATTCAAAAACGAATAATTTTTGAATTGGTCGCAGATTGCG
>JAHEZB010000457.1 GCA_023251285.1 Chitinophagaceae bacterium
TACACAATTAAAACGGGCTATAAAATAATGTCCTTTTGCCGAAGGTTCGTTAGAAAGTTTATCAAGAAAACGAATATCTGAAGCGCTATCTTGTTTATCTAAGATAGTAGAAAGCGTAAAAGAAGCCTCGTTCTTCTTATCAGAAGGATCTGCCAGTTTTTTCGCCCATTCTTTTGGGTTGAGATTTAAGCTCTGGCAGACGGCTGTTCCGTGAGATATTATTAAAAAAGTAAAAATAAGTGCAGCTAAAGCTTTAGTCCACACATTCCATTCTTTTCTACTTTCCTGGCTATTTTCTTTAATTACTTTTCTCAGAGTTGTCGACGTAAAACTTTTCATATTCCCAACAATATCCTCCAATTTTTTTTTAATGCTACCGATTATCAATATGGATATAGCTTGGCATGATACACCATGCATATATTTCAAGGCCTTTCTTTTCCTGGCAAAATTTCCAGCAATCTAAAATTATTTTCGTATAGTCTTCTTTTATAAAAACATCAATCCAATGAACAGTAGCAAAGGAAATAAAATATAAGTTGTCCTGGTCATGAAATTTATATTTTCGGCTCATACTCCAAAATACCATTGTATTCTTGGTTTCCAGAGGTGACACCTTCGCTTTTAATTCTCAAAACATTCACCCCTACTTATCAATCCTGCTGTTTCTCCACCTTAAAGAGCGATTCCAATTGATTCTTTGCCTTTATCAGATAACCTCTCGCTTCAAAATCGCTTGTTGTATCAAGTTGTTTTTGCAGAGCAATAAATTTTTTTTCTCCATCCTTGAATTTGGGAGTTTGCTGAAATTCATTTAGCCAATCTGCAAAATCTGCCAGTTCCGGTTGGGTTGCAGCGTATTTAAAATAGTTGTCAATATAATTTACCTCATGATCAGATTGGTCAGAATCATCAGGAGGCGTTATGGCTCTGCCAAAAAATTTATCAAATACGTATACGTTACTGCAAAAGGTTTCCATGCTTTCCCTTCCGCTTCTTCAATGTAGAGCCGTGGATGGCATACCGTAGGTTTCCAGAGGTGACACCTTTTCAAAAAGGTGTCACCTCTGGAAACCTCAATCGTCGTCCTCAATAGCTACGTCACACTTATCATTATCACTCCTGCTTTTGTGAACGTCAATAAACCGTTGCTTGCCACCAAAGCATTCTAATACTTCTTCTCTTTTCAAAAGAGTGGGGTTATCAGAAAGCATCGTGTGCCATGAGGACCACTCATGGCTGGTAAAATCTTTACACAGATTATGGTGCCGGGCATTGCGATGAATATAAATAATGGCCTCCGTAAAATGAGATTCTTTTATTACTTCAACTCTTTTAAAGGGCCGCTGAAACAGATTTCCATGCCTTTGATGCTGCTTGTTAAATGCCATAGCATAAGAATTGAAGAATCTTTTCCACTGCAGTTCCATCAACAGCTCGGTAGTGGCCGTATCAGCAAGAAATCTTCTCTCAATTGGTTTCAATGTTTGCCATGCCAACGTTTGCAAATAAATTTTTATGGCTTCATTCATTTTTATTCGCAATAAAAAATGAAAATGATTGGGCAATAAATTCCAGCAAAAAGTATCGACGAAAGGATGAAGGTATTTATGGTACTGCCTTAAAAAATATAACCTGTTTTCTCTTGATTTAAAAAGTAATTCTTTATTATTGGTCCTGTTATAAACATGAAAAATTCCTTCGTCATAAAAATCCGCAGTGAAGTTTGTTTTATTTTGCATGCAAGGTAGTTTTAGAGATTCAGAGGTGACACCTTTTCAAAAAGGTGTCACCTCTGAATCTCTAAAATAGGAATTTATTTCAATACAAAAACTCTCGACTCCAAAAGCATTCACCCCTACTTATCAATCCTCCTGCTTCTCCACCTTAAAAAGTGATTCCAATTGATTCTTTGCCTTTATCAGATAACCTCTCGCTTCAAAATCGCTTGTTGTATCAAGTTGTTTTTGCAGAGCAATAAATTTTTTTTCTCCATCCTTGAATTTGGCGGTTTGCTGAAATTCATTTAACCAATCTGCAAAATCTGCCAGTTCCGGTTGGGTTGCAGCGTATTTAAAATAGTTGTCAATATAATTTACCTCATGATCAGATTGGTTAGAATCATCAGGAGGCGTTATGGCTCTGCCAAAAAATTTATCAAATACGTATACGTTACTGCAAAGGTTTTCCATGCTTTCGATTCCGCTTCTTTAGTTTTTTTCTTGTAAAATAACACCAATGTCCACTCAAACAAGAATTCAGGATAACACACATCACCAGGAAAGTTTTTATCGAACCAACTAAAGTATCTGTAAGCACCACTATTGTCTTGCAATTGAATGTACAGCCGCGGGATGCCATACCGTAGTCCTTGCCCGTCATGATAGTAACCATGCCAAAATCTTTTATCAGCAGCCAACGCTGATTTTATTTTTTTGATTTTTTGTTGAATTCTTTCTTTCTGTTTCGGTGTCATTTTTAAAAATATTGAAGGAATTTCTGAGTGGTTTCCAGAGGTGACACCTTTTCAAAAAGGTGTCACCTCTGAAAACCAGCATCAAATATCTTTATAATTCAATCAAGAATGGATGTGTACGTACTCATTTAAAGTCTGCAGGTTTTCAACAGCAGCGCCTACCGTATTATTAAAGTAAGCATACACCGTCTTTTTTTCGTTGATCCATTGGTTTATATACGCCGCGTATTTTTCTAAAAGTTCATGGCTATAATCGCCGCGATACCGTGGTTCAGGTCCATGAAAACGCAGATAAACAAAGTCGCCTGTTACATCGTTCAATGGCGTTGCAGATTTAGGTATATCTTGGATAACCATGGCTGCATCATGCTCCTCAAGCAACTCGTACACTTCCCGTTCATACCACGAAGGGTCGCGAAATTCTACAGCCAGCCTCCACTTGCTGTTATACGCTGCTTCGCCGAGTGTTTCTAAAAGCCTTTGTAACTCATCCAGCTTTTCAATTTTTAAAGACGGTGGAAACTGTGCCAGCAGGCATCCTTTCTTTTCACCAATGTTATCAACAGTTTTAATAAAGTCATCAACATCTTTTGGCGAAAATTTCAAGCCCTTTACATGGGTGATCGTTTTAGAAACTTTGAAGGTAAACCGGAAATCTTCGGGAACACTTGCCGCCCAGTTCACAACTGTAGAGTTCCTCGGAAGCTTATAAAAAATGCTGTTTATTTCGATACTTTTAAATAGCGAGGCATAATACTGCAGCCTGCTCTTTCCCTGGAACTCAGGAGGATACTGCGCCCTCGGAACCGGAAGGTCCAGGCGACTGGTTCCCGAATAGAATTGTTGGTTGATTGCTGCCATTTGGTGGTA
>JAHEZB010000458.1 GCA_023251285.1 Chitinophagaceae bacterium
TTTGTGAATAATGTATGAGGTGTGATGTCCACATCTTTAATTTTGCAGAGTTAGATTTCCAGTGAACCAATAAAAAAGCCGGGAATCAACTTACATGGCTTCTTCTATGTCATCTTGCCTTCTAAAACCTAACAACTCAATTAACTATTTACTTTTGATTATTTCCGCTTTAACCGATAATTTTGCATCTCATTTTTGAAAATAAATTAAATAAATTTTCAAAGCATTTTAAAACTAAAGTTTACTGATGAAAGAAGTAGCATTCAGAGAAGCATTGCGTGAGGCAATGCAGGAAGAAATGAGAAGGGATGAAAAGGTATTTTTGATGGGAGAAGAAGTTGCAGAATACCAGGGCGCGTATAAAGTAAGCCAGGGAATGTTGCAGGAGTTTGGTGAAAAGAGAGTGATTGATACTCCCATAGCTGAGCTTGGATTTACAGGAGTTGCTGTTGGCGCTGCTCAAAATGGTCTTCGCCCGATTGTAGAATATATGACCTGGAATTTTGCTAACCTTGCGCTTGATCAGATTTTAAACACCGCTTCCAAAATGCTGGCAATGAGTGGTGGACAGGTTGGTTGTCCCATCGTTTTCCGCGGACCAAACGGAAGTGCCGGGCAGTTGGGCGCTCAACATTCTACTGCTTATGAAGCGATGTATGCTAACATTCCGGGATTGAAAGTAATATCTGTAAGTAATCCATATGATGCAAAAGGCTTGTTGAAAAGTGCCATTCGTGATAATGACCCGGTGATTTTTATGGAAAGCGAAGTGATGTACGGTGATAAAGGAATGATTCCTGAAGAAGAATATCTGATCCCAATTGGAAAAGCAAAAGTAGCTCGTGAAGGAACAGACGTAACGATAGTTTCTTTTAATAAGATGATGAAAGTAGCGCTGCACGCTGCTGAAGAGTTACAAAAAGAAAATATAAGCGCAGAAGTAATTGATTTAAGAACCATTCGTCCCCTGGATTGGCATACGATTTTAGAATCTGTAAAAAAGACAAACCGTTTGGTAATTGTGGAAGAGCAATGGCCTTTTGCTTCTGTTTCTTCTGAAATCGCTTACCGAATTCAAAAAGAAGGATTTGATTATTTAGATGCGCCTGTCCGCAGAATTACTTCTCTGGATGCACCGATGCATTATGCACCAAATCTCGTTGCGCTTTATTTGCCGGATGTTCCCAGAACTGTGAACCTGGTAAAAGAGGTAATGTATTTAAAAAAATAATTTTAGGGCCGCATCATAGCGGCCTCCTAATTTATTCCGTAAATTAATCCCGTTTTGTTCGGGAAAAAATAATTCATTATGAATATTGGAAATTTTCATTATCCACTTCCGGCAAATGAACCGGTACTGAGTTACGCGCCGGGAAGCATGGAAAGAACGCTTTTGAAAAAATCATTAAAAGATTTAAAAAGCAAAAAAATTGATGTGCCAATGTACATCGGAAGTGAAGAAATTTTTACAGAAAAAAAAGTTGAAATGCGTCCACCTCACGAAAGAGATTTTGTGTTAGGAACTTATAATGAAGGCGATGCTTCTCATGTAGAAAAAGCAATCAAAGCAGCGTTAGAAGCAAAAGAAAAATGGGCAAGTCTCAGTTGGGAAAACCGTGCGAATATTTTTTTAAAAGCTGCAGATTTAATTGCTACAAAATACCGCGCAGAGATGTGCGCCACAACCATGCTTGGTCAAAGTAAAAACGCTTACCAGGCAGAGATTGATGCTGCATGTGAATTAATCGATTTTTTAAGATTCAATGTTCATTTTTTAAGTGAAATATACAGCCAGCAGCCGATCAGTTCTCCTGGTGTAAACAATCGAATGGAATATCGTCGGCTGGAAGGTTTTGTATTGGCAATTACGCCATTCAATTTTACGGCTATCGGTGGCAATTTACCAACTTCAGCAGCCTTATGTGGAAATACAGTGGTGTGGAAATGCGCCAACACACAGGTTTACAGTGCTCAAATGTTTATGCGCATTTTGAAAGAAGCCGGATTGCCGGATGGCGTTATTAATTTAATTTTTGTAGATGGTCCTACTTTGGGTGATGTTTGTTTTAACCATCCTGATTTTGCAGGAGTTCATTTTACCGGCAGCACCGGCGTTTTTAATACCATTTGGAAACACATCGGAGAGAATACAAAAATCTACAAATCATATCCGAGAATAGTGGGCGAAACAGGCGGAAAAGATTATGTGATTGCTCATAAAAGTGCCGATGTAGACGTACTGGTTACCGCTCTTTGCCGTGGTGCTTTTGAATACCAGGGACAAAAATGCTCTGCAGCTTCACGCGCTTATATACCTTCCAATATTGCTGATGACGTAAAGAAAAAGCTTATTGCCGAAATAAAAACCATGAAGATGGGAACGGTCGAAGATTTTACTAATTTTATCAATGCCGTCATTGATGAAAAGAGTTTTGACAAATTGGAAGCGTATCTGCAACAGGCAACAAAAGATAAAGATGCAAAAATAATGGTCGGCGGAAAATGTGATAAAACAAAAGGATATTTTATAGAGCCAACAATTATAGAAGTTACTGATCCAAAATATGTAACGATGTGCAATGAATTATTTGGCCCGGTTCTTAGCCTTTATGTTTATGATGAAAATAAATTTGAAGATGCTTTGAAACTGGTTGATACAACTTCGCCTTATGCACTTACAGGTTCTGTCATTGCACAAGACAGAAATGCCATTGAACTGGCTACAAAAAGATTAACCAACAGTGCTGGCAATTTTTACATCAACGACAAACCAACAGGAGCAGTTGTAGGCCAGCAGCCATTTGGTGGCGCAAGAGGAAGCGGTACAAACGATAAAGCAGGAAGCATTATCAATCTTTATCGCTGGCTGAGCGCAAGAACTATTAAAGAAACATTTATTCCGGCGACCGATTATAGATATGCATTTATGAAAGAGAATTAGTGAATAGGACCGTCATCGTCATATAAATTAGAAATACCAACAACAAACAAACAAATAACCGTAATTTTCGTTTTGACAAAAACCTAAAAGGACGTCAAAGTAAATGAATACGATTCTCAACAAACATCAGCTGCAAATTACTATCGAGCGCCTCGCTTACCAGATAATCGAAAATTACGCTGATCTTTCTTCCGTTGCGTTAATTGGCCTTCAACCGCGTGGAATTTTCCTTGCTGATAAAATTTATAATCAATTAAAAAAGATAAAACCGGAGCATGATTTTCTTTATGGAAAATTAGATATTACTTTCTACCGCGACGATATTCGCAAAGAATTGCATGTACCTAACCAGACTGATATTACTTTTTCTATTGAAGATAAAAATGTAATTCTTATTGATGAT
>JAHEZB010000459.1 GCA_023251285.1 Chitinophagaceae bacterium
GTTTTATCACCGGCGCTAATTTCACTTATTCCGGTTATAACAACATTTCAAACCTAATCCACCCGACATTCGCTTCATTAAATCTTATCGATAGAAATTCTATAATTTATTCAAAAAGCTATGTAACAAATTATGGAAATGGCCAAAGCCCGAACCGCATTCCTCTTACAAATTACAGCTTTGAAGTATCGGTTCCGGTCGGCTTAAAGTACAATATTTGGGGAAATGAAAAGATTCAGATTGAGGCCGTTTCAAGCGTAGATCCTTCATTAGTTTTAAAGAAAAATGCATTCATAATTTCTTCTGATGGAAGATATTACATTAACGATGCCTCTTTAGTTCGAAATATTAATCTTGCCGGGCATTTCGGTTCTTATATTTCATTCTCAGTCAATAAAATCAAATGGCATATAGGGCCGGATATACGATATCAATTATTATCGACATATAAAAGTTATTATCCTTCCAAGGAACATTTCATAGATTATGGCATAAGAATTGGAATATCCAGATAAAGATTACGACAATAAAAACGATATTTTTTCGTTTTATTTTTTTAACTCATTTTTTCTAAAGCCGTTGCTTCGTACCCTGCAACGGTTTTTTTTATTCGTAATTTTGCGCGATGCAAAAATTCTTCGCGGTTGTTGTACCTTTTTTTATTATTTTTTTTTCTGCGTGCTCCGGGAAAAAAGCCAATACAACTTCTACAAATATTCCCGTGCAAACAGAAAATATTTTTCCGGTTACCGATTTTTTGAAAGGACAATTGCGCATCATCGATTCTATGGGTGTCACTCCTTTAAAAATTATTTCTGTAGATGCCAAAACCGATTCCTTATGGCTAAAAAGAGAAGACATCAGGAAGAATGCAACGCCATTTCTTACGCCAGTAATTGATTCCGCAAACATGTATTCATTGTTTTCTGAAAAATCCTTTCTCGATCAGACCATTAATGCCTTTACATTTTCTTATGACCCTAAAAAGAAACTGCCGGATTCTATAAAAATTACTCACTGGGATGTTTATATGAATCCTCAAACCAATACCATAGACCGTATTTACATGGTGAAAGAAAATGCAGATACAACGACACAACTAACCTGGCTTGTAAATAAATGGTATAGCATCAGAACGATAGTCCAACTGACCAATGGACAACCACAGATAAAAGAAGAAAAAATCATTTGGAATTTTGATGATTGATGATTTATACATAAAATCGTGATAAATGACGGCTGAAACTTTTCATACCATTATAAAAACCATCCCTGTTCATCCCGGAATTTATAAATATTTTGATGATCAGAACGAATTGATTTATGTTGGTAAAGCAAAGAATATTCGTAAACGCGTCAGTTCGTATTTTACCAAAACATTTAATGGTTACAAAACACAGGAACTTGTAAAAAGGATTGAACGGATAGAATTTACGATTGTAGATAGCGAGCAGGATGCTTTTCTTTTAGAAAATTCGTTGATCAAGCAGTTTCAGCCAAAGTTCAACATCAATTTAAAAGATGATAAAACCTATCCTTACATTGTAATTAAGAATGAGCCGTTTCCAAGGATTTTCTTAACGCGCAACAGGATCAACGACGGTTCTCAATATTTAGGTCCGTTTACTTCCGTTGGGCGTGTTCGTGAATTGCTGAGTTTTATTAAAGAATTCATTCCCTTGCGCACCTGCAAACTGAATCTTACGGAACAAAATATTTTAAAAAATAAATTTAAAGTTTGCCTGGAATATCACCTGGGAAATTGCAAAGGACCTTGCGAAGGTTTACAAAGCAAAGAAGATTATGAAGAAGGACTGCAACAAATAAAACAAATGATCAAGGGCAATTTAAGTCCTGTAATTCAGCGGTACAAAGAAGAAATGAATTATTATGCTTCTCAATTGCAATTCGAAAAGGCGGCATTGATTAAACGAAAATTGGATGGCCTTGAAAACTACCAGGCAAGATCTGTAGTCGTTACCCAGTCGTTTGCAAATCTCGACGTCTTCTCCCTTTTGAGGGAAAAAGATACGGCTTATGTGAACTATTTAATGGTTCAAAATGGAATTATTATACAAACGCACACCTTGGTTTTAGAACCGAAACTTGATGAAACCGATGCAGAAATTTTAAGCCTTGCGATTACAGACATACGTGAAAAATTTAACAGTGAAGCGATAGAGATTGTTATCCCCTTTGAAGTAGAACGGGAAAATGATACACTGATTTATACGATTCCGAAAGCCGGCGATAAAAAAAAGTTGTTGGATCTTTCTGTGAAGAACGTAAATTATTTTATTGAAGAAATGAAGCGCAAAAAAATGCTGCGTCTTGAAGGGAAAACGGATAAAGAAAAGACAGAAGTATTAGTGCAATTGCAGAATGATTTGCATCTTCCTGCTTTGCCTTTGCACATTGAATGTTTTGATAACTCTAATTTCCAGGGAAGTTTTCCTGTCGCTGCGATGGTATATTTTAAAAATGGATTGCCCGATAAAAACGAATATCGCAGGTTTAATATTAAAACAGTGAGTGGCATCAATGACTTCGCCAGTATGAAAGAAGTGGTTTCAAGGAGGTACAAAAGACTGTTGAAAGAAGAAGTTCCACTGCCACAATTAGTTATTATTGACGGTGGCAAAGGCCAGCTGAATGCTGCTATTGAAGGTTTGGAAGAAATAGGAATGATGGGAAAAACAACGGTTGTCGGACTTGCGAAAAATGAGGAGGAAATATTTTTTCCGGGTGATCAGCAATCTATCAAACTGCCATGGAACAGCGAAAGCCTCAAACTCATCAGGCGTGTGAGAGATGAAGTTCATCGTTTTGGAATTACTTTTCACCGCAACCAGCGAAGCCGCGGCACATTTGTAAATGAACTGGAGATGATAAAAGGAATCGGAAAAAATACTGCGGATATTTTATTAAAAAAATTCAAATCCGTAAAAAAGATAAAAGAGCTTTCAAAAGAAGAAATTGAAGAAACAATCGGAAAATCAAGGGCCAACATTGTTTATGAATATTTTCATCAAACAGAAAAAAAGGAAAATGAGATTTAAAAGAAACGATTTCTCAAAAATATAAATCCCGTTTATTTGTTTGTTTATTGAATACACTTTCAAATTAAATTCAGGGATTTAATCTTCTCAATAAAATATTATCAACCTGGTTAAAAAGTACATCCGGCTTCATCGTGCGCCAAGCCGGCAAAGAAAGCATTTCTACATATTTTGCGAGACGCGCTTTTACAAAATCGTATTGACTTTGAGTGGGCATATTTAATGATACAATCCATCCGCCCTTCTCCATCACATCTTCATACCATTCTTCATAATAACAATCA
>JAHEZB010000460.1 GCA_023251285.1 Chitinophagaceae bacterium
ATTATTGCATGAAGTGTTTCAGAAATATTCTAAAATCATTACCGTTGAAGACGGAACTATTATTGGTGGTTTTGGCAGTGCAATTCTTGAATTTATGAACGCCCACCATTATAAAGCGGATATAAAAATTTTAGGAATTCCGGATATTATTATTGAACACGCTTCTCAAAAACAACAACAAAGTGAATCCGGCATTGATGCACAACACATCGCTGATGCGATACGTGAAATGAGCGAAATTGAAATCACAAATGAATTACAAAAAGTATAGCGCTGTTTAAATACTCAATTAAGAGTGCATCGGGAAGTTCGCTGACAAAAGCCGGTTATAATGTCGTTGGTATTTGATATCAATACGAGTGATACATTTTCACACGACATCAATAAAATAAGACTTATGCTTTCGTTTTGATCACTCTCACCTTCCATTCTTCCGGGCCCTTCTGAAGATATTCCCATTTAAAAGGTTCCTTACTTTCGGCTTCCATTTGGTAATAAAGAGGCGATGGATCGTGATCATTCAAAAATTCAAAAGCTTCACCAGCTTTTATATCTGCAAAAGCTTTATAAAACATTTCATGACGCTCGGCAGGTGGAAATGGCCTTATGTCAAACTCATTAACAACTGAAAAACCATCGTCGCCCAAACCACTTTTTACTTTTTTGTTGATATGAACCACATATTCGCCCGGTTCTTGTTTTTTGTAGATCCAGGAATGTTGTCCTTCAAATTTATTTACAAAAATCGCATGGATTTCTTTTGGATCTACGGCAGAAATTATTTCCATCGTATCCCCTTGCTGCATCATACCGTAACGATGAAATACGATTTGTTTCCACTCTTTTTCATTCGCCTTTCGCAAGTCCAGCAAGGTAGAAATATCAGTAAATTCTCTTCCCTGAGAATCTTCTGTACGCGTTACTTTTACCTTCCATTCCCTTCCTCCGCGATTCAGATATTCCCAGGCAACTACATCTCCGTAAATTGAACGGAATTCATAATAGAGAGGAATCGGGTCATGATCGTTTATAAAAATAAAGCTTTCATGAACCGGCAATTCTTTAAAAAGCTGAATTAATTTCTTGTGTCTTTCTATCGGAATCAGCACGCGCACATCCAATTCTTCGGTCGTTTGTTCTTTGCTCACTGCACTTAATTTAAAATTTTATAATAAATTTTTAAAGAACAAAAGTACCGCTATTAAAAGCAGCGGATTTACCTTATCAGGAAAATTGAATATCCGGTGAAATATAAATTTGCTTTATTTCTTCCTTTACTGTGAAGTAACTTCCCGCGCGAATCACTGCTTGGTAAAAGTGTAGGTAATAGAACCGGTGCTGTCTGTGCCGGTATTAATTGTGGATTTAGCGGTAAAACTATTACTACTGATCGGTCCTAAAGCAAGCTTGTAGCCTTCAGTAACGTTTCTTGCCTTTTCGCCATTTAGCTTTTTGAATTGAAATTGTGCATTGTTCCCTTTGCCATTGATGCTCCAATAGATAACTTCTTTTGTGCCGTTTGTAAGCGTAAATGAACCATTGCCATTTCTGATCAAATCCCATGTGCTTCCTTTAAAATCAGCATAAGGCGCTTCATCAAAAACATTGGTTACCTGGAAGCCCGACGGAACATCAACGGCGATATTTGAAATTGTCCATTTGCCGGCGAGATGACTGTTGGATGGCGTTAAGTTCGTTGCATTTTTCGAAGAAGAGCAACTGATAACAAAGGTAGTTGTAGCGAGAATGATTATGATTAAAAGTACTTTTTTCATGAAATTAGAAATTGTTTTTTTCCTCCAATGCAGAAACCCTGCCAAGCTTCAATCCGGAGAACCGTAAACAGGTTATCTAAACTCAATTGCCTTTACCGGTTGTATTTTTTTGATTAATAAAGATGGAATGATCAGCATTAAAAAACAAACAATTAGGGTAGCCGCATCAATCGCTGCAACCTGCCACCAAACTATATCTGCATGGGCCTGCTTCATAAAATAAGCTTCCTCATCAAGCTTAATAAATCCTGTGGCTTCCTGTAAATAACAAATTCCTAATCCAAGCAAAGTTCCTGCTATAACTCCGGTAAAAGCAATGATGGTTGTGTTGTATAAAAAGATTTTTTGAATCGTCCGATTCTTCGCCCCAATCGCTTTTAAAATCCCCACCATCGTTGTTCTTTCCAAGACTAAAATGATCAGGCAGGTAATTAAATTTACCACTGCCACGACCATCATGATCACGAGTAAAATACTTTTTATTCTTCCCTGCAAATTGAGCCAGTCAAAAATGTTTGGATAAATTTCCTGGATGGTTTTGCTGTACCATCTTCCCGGCAACATCTCCGAATCGTATAAATAATTATTGACAGAGTCTGTTTGTTTATAATCTTTTAGAAATATCTCGTAACCTCCGATTTCATTAGGATTCCAATCGTTCAGCCGCTGAATTAATTTAATATCGCCAATGCAAAAATTATGATCATATTCATCGATTCCGGTTTTAAATATTCCAGCAATTTTCAATTTCCTTGCCCGCTGGCTTCCGTCGCTTTGAATAAATAAAATGATCACGCTATCGCCAACATTCGCTTCCAGCTGATTGGCAGTGTAAGCAGAAATATCAATGTCTTTGCTGTAACCACTATCTGTAAAAGAAATCCATTTTCCTTTTTGTAAAAAAGAATTCAGCCTGCTGAAATCAAAACTGCTGTCAACGCCTTTCATCAAAACACTTTCAATGTCGTCTTTAAAACGAATGATTGCCGACTTCGTAGCATACCTCGCTACATTTTTTACCTGTGGCATTCCTTTTAAAAAAAGTTCGAGTGTATCGTTTCTTTCAATCGGCGTTTCTTCCGCAATATTCGCCTGCGACATTACATTTTGTTGTACCCGAATGTGTCCCCAGAAACTAAAAACTTTATTGCTGATCACATTTTGAAAACCATTCACAAAACTTAATGCCACAATCATCACAGCAACGCTTATCATTGTAGCCGTAATTGCCAGCCCGATGATGAATCGTGAAAAAGTTTTTTGTTTGTTAAAAGCGATTCTCCCGGCTATAAAAGATGAAACATTCAAAAGGACTATTTTTGATTTTTGTAAAACTAATTTTTTTAAATCATTAAAATGAAAACGCTAAAAGTTGTTTTTCTTTTCGCCGTATTTTTCACTTCGGTACATTTGTTTGCCCAATCGCCGGATACCATTTACGCGAAAAATATTAAAACGGTAAGGTTATATAATACAGGAAATCAACTCACGATGCCTGTATTGAAATTAAATGGCAATGACTTGCTGGAACTGCATTTTGACGACCTGGATGCGGATGTAAAAT
>JAHEZB010000461.1 GCA_023251285.1 Chitinophagaceae bacterium
TAAGGATGTGAAAATTTCTTATTTCTTTCATATAATATATCTCTCATGAGGACATCAATATCAGCCTTGGGACATTCTGGATTATCATCTATAAAGATAGACGCTATAGGAACCTTACATTGACGTTATTTTTTTGAATAAGGTCTTTTATGAGAAATACCGGAGCAGCTGTTTGAATGCCAAGAGCTTGTTCTGTCATAAAAGCCTTTTTATGAATTAATAAAAAGTTTGTAATTTGAAATATGGAAGGCAAACAAAATAAGTTTGAATTGAATTATCATAATTCTGCAATCAACGTTGAAAGGCATTCAATCGGCAAACAAACTATTTTTAGAATTATTTTTTCAGATAAAAGGCCACCTTTGATTATTACAAGGGCATTACATGAGAATGCCTATAAATTTTGGACATCTATTCCGGAAGGAAGACAAAGAGAAGCGGATGAAATTGGAACATTGATTTCTGAATATTTTAAAACAATTACCTAATGTGTTATTACAACGGACAAAAAGTGACCCATGATGAATATATCAGGTTAAAACAATTAGAAAAATTGGTTGCCAATTATGATTTCCTTTCCCGGGATCTGCAAATTGGATTTGATTACAATCAAAATACTGTACTAAAAGCAAATGCTGAGAAAACTGATTTTGATCTTGTACAAATGGAATGGGGATTTATTCCTTCTTATCTAAGAACAAGGGAAGATGTTTTTAAAATGCGCAGTGGTTATAAAGACGCCTCAGGAAAATATCGGCCTCCTATTATTACACTGAATGCGGTTTGTGAAGAAATACTTGCTCCGGGAAAGATCTATCGAGAAGCGGCATTAAAAAGAAGGTGCCTTGTTTTGTCAACAGGTTTTTTTGAGTGGCGGCATATTTATCCTTTAAATAAGAGAACCGGCTTACCATTAAAGACCGCTAATAAATATCCTTACTATATTTCCCTGAAGGATAAAGGTTATTTTTTTATGGCTGGAATATGGCAACCGTGGACTGATAAGACAACCGGTGAATATGTGGAAACTTTTGCTATCGTTACCACCAAAGCCAATAAATTAATGGAACAGGTTCACAACAGTAAGAAAAGAATGCCAACGATTCTCAATGAAGATTTAGCTTATGAATGGATGTTTGGCGATTTGGATGAAAGCAGAATTTCAGAAATTGCCGCTACCCAGGTTCCTGTTGAAGAGATGCAGGCCTGTACGATTGCAAAGGATTTTCGTGAAGTGCTGGAACCAGCTAAAGAATTTATTTATGAAGATGTGCCGGCACTGGAATTGAATCTGTAAGATTAATCAAGGATGGCACCTTTTTGAAAAGGTGTCCTTTTACACCTTCGCCACTGCTGGCGCGCCTATTGCCCTTACCACATATTTTTCCCCATATTGTTTTTTGATGCTGTCAATGGCCTGGTAAAGTTTGATCATTTCCTGTGTATCGTTGAACAGGTTGATCTGGTAAGTGCCCGGAATCAAGTCGGTAAAGCGGATGCCGATCAGGCGTATCAATTGCCGGCGGGTATATAACGAATTAAAAAGGTCTTTTGCTTTCTTTAGAAGTTCATGATCTGCAGCGGTGTAATCAATAGCCATTTGTTTTTGCTCTGTCTGAAAATCACTGTAGCGGATCTTAACTGAAATGCAGCCGGTAAGCCGGTTTTGGCTTCGCAGTTCAAAGGCAATCTTTTCCGTCATCCGTGCAAGTTGCTTATGCAAAAAGGCCGTATCAATTGTGTCCGTTTCAAATGTTTGTTCCGTTGAAATAGATTTTTGTTCCCGATATGGAATTACCGGGGATTCATCAATACCATTCGCGCGCCGATGTAGCTCGCTTCCATTTTTACCCAAAAGATTTTGCATCAATGCAACCGGTATTTCACTTAATGTTTTCACGGTTTCTACGCCCATCTTCAACAACTTGTATCCTGTTTCTTTTCCCACGCCGGGTATCTTCATGATGCTGAGAGGTGCAAGAAACTGCTTCTCATTGCCAAAAGGAATTTCCAACTGGCCATTGGGTTTTATTTCATTTGTGGCTACTTTGCTGATGAGTTTATTGGAAGCAAGGCCATACGAAATAGATAAGCCGCTTTCTTCCGTAACTTTCTTCTTTAACTGATTGCTGAATTTGAGGCAACCAAAATATTTATCCATGCCGGTCATGTCAATATAAAACTCGTCAATGCTGGCTTTCTCAAATACCGGCACGGTATCTTTTATTATTTCTGTTACCAGTTTTGAATACCTTGAATAGGCTTCAAAATCACTTTTTATGATCACTGCATGAGAGCATAAATTTCTGGCGGCTCTCATCGGCATTCCGCTGTGGATGCCAAACTTTCTGGCTTCATAACTACACGAAGCCACTACGCCACGATCACTCATTCCACCAATCAGGACAGGCTTTCCACGCAATTTTGAATTGCGCAAATATTCAACCGATACGAAAAAGGTATCAAGGTCCATGTGAGTGATATGTCTGTCGTTTGATAGTAGCATTATCCTAAGTTTGCATAGCTGCGGTTTTTATATCCTACTTTAAACATCGTATGAACTTCCACGCTTGGTACACCAAAATCTTCCACCACTTTGCCCGTGACACGGTAAAATCCACTGTTATTGATCGGGTATTTTTTGGCAACATCAGGAAAATGAACCGTGTCTATCCAGTTCAGTTCCTTATCAATGAAAGTCCCGAAATACATAGCATCATTGTTTTTGGTAATGACATGCTTATGTGCAATAAAATAAACAAGGCAGCTAACTGTTTTGCCAACATGGCTTGCCAGGTCTTTAGATAAAATGTATTTATCATTGTTATCATCTACCAGGTTAAAAGGATTGGAAAGTGTAAATCCCAATATCTCCATTTCATCATAGAGATCATCCAGGGGATTGTCTATGAGTTCAGGTAAAGAAAATTTCAAAGGCTCATCTTCAAACAATGGCTTGCCGGTGCGAAGCTGCGGCTGATTTTTTTTCTGTAAAAAGTTTGCCTGCCACAATAAACTTTTCTTGGATTTACCCGTAAACCGGAAGGCTCCAATACTGATGAGCATATTTAACTGTTCAACCCCAATATTAGTACGCTCAATAAAATCCTGTAACTGCAGGTACGGCCCGTTTGCATTTCTTTCTTCAATTATGGTTTCAACCAGCTTTGATTGTAGCTTTTTGATGTGGATGAATCCTACATAAACTTCATTGCCGCGGATATTCGTGTATTCATCACTATTATTGACACAGGGCGGTTTGATCTCTCCACCTGTTTTTAACAACTCCAGAAAATACAATTCTCTGGAATAAAAGCCACCGAAATTATTAAT